>NZ_FOLE01000002.1:131853-431853 GCF_900112255.1 Flexibacter flexilis DSM 6793 | reverse complement strand
GTTTTTGCGTAGTTTTCGATAATCATTTTGCCTTTGTAGAACAAGTTGCCTTCTGAAACATAGGCTCTGTGGTACAAATGAGCTTCACCAGTGTTTGCACATACAGCAATTGTTCTTTCAGTTGCTTTGTAGTGCGTTCTTCTTTTATCTCTGCGCGTTTTCGAGATCTTCCTCTTAGGATGTGCCATCGTTAATTTAGAATTATGGTATTATAAATTGATTTAAAATTAATGCTAATCTATTAGTTTTCACGACCTTTCAGCTTTTGCAAAGCAGCCCAACGCGGGTCAATGGTGTCCTCATCGCTGGGAGTGTCGTTGTTTTCGTCGGTTGGCTCGTCGTCTTCTGCCGTGGCAGTGCTGTACACCAACAAACCTTCTTGTTCCGCGTCTTCTGGATATTGTGTATCCTCAAACTTGGGATGAATCCGCTTCATCGGCAACGACAACGCAATAAAATCGTATATCGGCTGCGCAATGTTTAGACGGTGCGTATCTTTGGCAATAATGCAAATTTCGTCTGAAAGATCTTCGTCTTCTTCGCCAAATTTATAAATCATTTTTTGATTTACGCTTACTGGCTGCTCGAAAGATTCCAAACTGCGGTCGCAAATTAATTCAACTGAGCCTACAATTGAAAACGTTGCCACTATCATTGTCTCGGTTTTATCCAAAACAACCTGCACTTGCAATGCGCCTTTTTCTACTAACTCGCTTCCGAATGCTTCAAAAAAAGCATTGCCGACTTCAAAGTCGTATTCGTGGCGTTTGTTAGAAAGCCCAAATATATCAATCGAATATTTATCCAGCGTCTTCACCTAATTCACAAATTCAAAGGGCGCAAAGATAAATACTTGAAATGAGATAACAAATAATTAACCAACATTTCTATATTTTAAACAAATGCTGCTCACTTGCTCATTATTTGCTTTTCAGAGAGTTAGGTAAATTTTTTATACTAAAAATGCAGCAACTGGCCTGTTTTCGGCCTAAAGCCCTTAATTTTGCGGCAAACTTTACGGGACTTGCGCGTGTTTGCTTGCCTTGCTTGCTTCAAAATTTTAACCTTTTATTAAGTTTTATCCATGAAATTTACATTATCCGAAATCATTTTATTGGCATTTTCGCTTGTTACTTTCGTGATTGGCATACATCAATCTCTTTTTTATGGCGTAGTCAATAGCTACTGGCTTTTCATGTTTACGCTCGGATTTTTGTTTTGGTTTAAGCTCGTGCGCGACAAAAACGAAAAGGCCGACGACCAATAAAAAAAGGTCAAGTTCTTTGTACAGAACTTGACCTTTGGAGTATTTAAGCAGAATAATTATAATTTTTCGATAACAATTGCAGAAGCTCCACCGCCACCGTTACAGATAGCAGCCGCGCCATAGCGTCCGCCGTTGGCGTGCAACACGTGTACGAGTGTCGTTACGATACGTGCGCCTGAGCAACCCAATGGGTGACCCAAAGCCACAGCACCGCCGTTTACGTTCACTTTAGAAGCATCAACGCCCAACACCTTATTAAATGCCATTGTTACAACTGCGAAAGCCTCGTTTACTTCAAAGAAGTCGATGTCGCTAACGCTCAAATTAGCAGCTTTTAGTGCTTTTGGCATAGCCACCGTCGGAGCAGTTGTAAACCATTCTGGTTCGTGCTCTGCGTCTGCGTAAGACACCACACGCGCCAATGGTTTTAAGCCCAACTCTTCAGCTTTTGCTTTGCTCATCAATACCAAAGCGGCTGCGCCGTCATTGATTGTAGAAGCGTTGGCCGCCGTAACAGTACCGTCTGGTGTGAAGGCTGCACGCAAACCTGGGATTTTATCAAAAGATACGTTTTTGTATTCTTCGTCTTCTGTAAGCAAAATCGGGTCGCCTTTGCGTTGTGGAACGGCTACAGGCACGATTTCAGCTTTAAATTTGCCTGCTTGTGTCGCTTCGGCAGCGCGTTTGTATGAAGTAATCGCGTAAGCGTCTTGCTCTTCGCGTGTGATTTCGTATTTTTTGGCTGTGGCATCAGCGAAAACGCCCATTGCTTTTTTCTGATACACGTCTTCCAAACCGTCGCGTACCAAACCGTCCAAAAATTCGCCATGTCCGTATTTGTAGCCATAACGCGCTTTTGGCACATAATAAGGAATGTTGCTCATGCTTTCCATGCCACCCGCTACGATAATATCCGCCTGACCAAGCGCAATGCTTTGAGAAGCCAACATAATCGCTTTTGTACCCGAAGCACACACTTTATTTACAGTAGTGGTGATGGTATTTACAGGCAAACCAGCACCCAAAGCCGCCTGACGTGCAGGAGCTTGACCCAAATTAGCCGAAACCACATTACCCATATAAACTTCTTGTACTTGCTCTGGCTTGATACCAGCTTTTTCTACTGCGCCTTTGATAGCAGCCGCGCCCAATTGCGTAGCTGAAAGACCCGCGAACATTCCGCCAAAACTGCCGATAGCAGTACGAACAGCCGAAACAATATATACTTCTTGCATTTTTTTAAGGTGTGAATTGATGAATAGGATAAGACGTTTGCAATGTTATAAAATTGATTTTCAAATCAGTAGCGGTTTGAAAATAGCATATTTCAAACGATTGCAGCGCACAAATATAAATAACTTCTTCACAGAAAATATAGCACAAACAAGAATATGTAAAATTAAATTTCTGCTGCAATGTTATACAATCTCATTTCTGCGAACAATGCTTTGACGCAAAAGGTTTTCTGCTTTTGGTTGCTAATTTTTGAGTATTCGTAACAGTAGTTTTTCATTTTTTGCGATATTTGAGGCCAAAATAAATTTAAGATGCAAGTAGATAAAAGTACCATACATAAAATTGCGCATTTGGCACGCTTGGAGTTTGATCCAGCCGCCGAAGCCGAAATGATGAAAAGCATGACCACCATTTTGGATTGGATGGACAAGCTTAACGAATTGGATACTACTGGTGTAGAGCCACTTATCCACCTTTCGGCAGAGCTAAACGTTTTGCGCGAAGACGAAAACAAAGAGCCTTTGCCACACGAACGTGGCCTTGTGAACGCGCCTCGCAAAGACTCAGATTATTTCCGTGTGCCAAAAGTAATTGAATAACAACATGATACTTTATAACGTAACCGTCAATATTGACAATGCCGTGCATGACGAATGGCTCAATTGGATGCGTACCGTACACGTGCCAGAAGTAATGGCTACGGGCTGTTTTGTGCAAAATAAAATTGCGCGTTTGCTCACCGAAGAAGAAAATGGGGGCACAACGTATTCGTTCCAATATTTCGCCCCTTCGATGGAAGCGTATGTGGACTATCAAAACACGTATGCCGCAGCTTTGCAAGCCGACCACACAAAGCGTTACAAAGACCGTTTTGTAGCGTTCAGAACTTTATTAGAAATACTTGAATAACAGCTATTAGCTTGTTGTTTTTATAATAAAACCGTTTTGCCTGCTCAATGGAAAATACACAAACAGAACGCTATCATCAACAAATTGAGTCTATTTTCTCGGAAATGGGAAAGGTTGTCGTGGGACAACGCTATATGATAAATCGGCTACTCATTGGGCTGTTTACCAACGGACACATTCTGTTGGAAGGCGTTCCTGGGTTGGCCAAAACACTGACAGTTAATACTTTATCAAAAATCCTGCATTTGCAATTCCAGCGTATTCAGTTTACGCCCGACTTGCTGCCCGCCGACCTTATCGGAACGATGATTTACAACCAAAAACAAAGCGTTTTTGAAGTAAAGAAAGGGCCAATCTTTGCCAACATGATTTTGGCCGATGAGATTAACCGTTCTCCTGCCAAAGTACAATCGGCGTTGCTGGAAGCCATGCAAGAAAAGCAAGTAACCATCGGTGAGACAACCTATATGCTTGACCGTCCGTTTTTGGTGTTGGCTACCCAAAACCCAGTGGAGCAGGAGGGAACGTATCCGTTGCCTGAAGCGCAAGTGGACAGATTTATGATGAAAGTGTATGTGGACTATCCGACCAAAGCCGAAGAGTTGGAGGTAATGCGCCGCATGGCCAATATGAGTTTTGCGGGAGAAGTCCAAACCATATTGACCAAAGAAGATGTTGCTGAAATAACGAAAGCTATTAACGCCGTAAATATCTCAGAATCACTCGAACAATATATCGTAGAATTGATTTTTGCAACTCGCAAGCCTGCCGAATATGGTTTGCGTGAAGAAGCCAATTACATCCAGTTTGGAGCATCGCCACGCGCGAGTATCAGTTTGAATCGTGCGGCAAAAGCTATCGCATTTTTCAATAAAAGAGACTATGTGTTGCCAGAAGATATTAAGGAAGTTGCTTCCGACGTACTCAACCACCGCATTACGCTCAACTATGAGGCGGAAGCCGATGGCGTAACGGCAAGGCAGATTATAGACCGCATTTTAAGCAAAGTTTCTATCACTAAATAATACAAGAAGCCTCGCCGTAATAGCGGGGCTTTTTTTGCGTAATTTAGAAGAAAAAGGGTGGGCTTGGCAAGCGTTTCAAGGTTTGTTATTTGTTGATTTTCTGCATTAAATATAAGATTTGGGAGATATGGCCGTTTATTAATTTTCATTAACCTAAAATTATATTTTAACTCATGCAAAAAACATTTTTTCTACTGCTCGTGCTGGCCTTGTGTGCTGGAAATATTCAAAAAAGTTTTGCTCAAAAAAAGAAGCAAACTACTTGCGACATCAAAAAACAATATGGCGATTTTCTGCGCTTCAATCGTTATATTGAAGAAAAAGACACCATAATTTATAAAGCGACAGAATCGACTGTTAATAATAAAAATTGTCTCTCGCCGCTGATTAATCAAAACCCCGTATTTATAGATTATTTGTTCCAAAATTTCTCTAAAAATACTTATTATCAGTTACTTAAAAACGAAAAAGATAGCAGTAGCATTCAGAAAAAAGGAATTGTTGCGCTGCAAAGTGATAGCCTTTTCGGGGCTGTAATGACAGAACTTTTGGCCAAAACCGCAGACCAGCAGTTACCCAAAGATACTGTTACTTTTGATGGGCTTTTGAACATTGCCGTCAAATACTTTTCGATTCTGCGCATCTCCGACGAAGGTTATTACGTAGCCAAAATTTGCGTTGGCCTGAACGACATCAAGAAAACCGAAAGTAAACGGCAGCCTTTTGTAGAAGCATTTTGTTTTTCTTCTATTTTCAATAGTATTGATAATGAGGAGTTTGATATGCAAAAAGAAATGGCTGAAACGCTGCGCGAACTTTACGCGCTTCATTTGGGTGTAGATAAAAATGAAAGGCTTTTGCGTGCGCAAGGTGCGGCGTATATGCTGCTGCGACGAAATGAAAAACTTCAAAAGTTACTACGAAAAGAATACGAAGCACAAAAAACATTGCTGCCTTTTGTCTTGAAATAGAAAACAAAAATGCCGTTTCTAATTTTGGTTTGGAATGGCATTTTTATTGTATTTATTCTTGTTTTAATATAAAATTAGTTGTTTTTTCTTGGGCTGTCTTAAAATAATGTCTTACTTGCGCAGGCTAATTAGCGTTACTTATTCATTTTTTTGTATTGGGTTATGGAAATTATCAGCGATATCAGGCGTTTTTTGAAAAGGGAATTTGATAAAATCAATAATGAAAATCTCAAAAAAAACATACTCAATGCGTTACCGTTTTGGGTGGCTGCATTGGTTACGGGAGGCATCGCCGTGTTGTATGCCAAATTATTTGCGTGGGCGGAACACGCCACACAACTACTTTACGAGGAAGCGAATTGGGCTTTTTTCATTATTACGCCGCTATGTTTTGTGGTCTCGTGGTGGTTGGTCGATAAATATTCTCCTTTTGCTAGAGGCAGCGGCATTCCGCAAGTAAGTGCGGCCATTGAGCTGGCCAATCCCAAACAATTTTCCAAAGTCAATGCTTTGTTAGGTTTTCGTGTGTTGGTTGTTAAGATAGTTTCGAGCCTTATTGCCGTCATTGGCGGTGGCGTAGTTGGGCGCGAAGGGCCTACTATTCAGATTGCAGCTTCCGTTTTCAAGAAAGTAAATGACTGGCTTCCTGCGTGGTATCCCAAGATTTCTAAACGAAATATGATAATTACAGGTGCTGCCGCTGGATTGGCTTCCGCCTTTAATACGCCATTAGGTGGGATTGTTTTTGCCATCGAAGAACTTACCAAAACGCATTTTAATTTTTTCAAATCGGCCTTGCTGACGGGGGTTATTATCGCGGGACTTACGGCACTTAGTTTGCTCGGCCCCTATCTTTATTTGGGCTATCCGCAATTATCTAATTTTGGTTTAGGGATTATTTTTAGCATTATACCGTTGGCCGTTGTTACGGGTTTGGCGGGTAGTGGTATGGGGGAAATTATCCTGTACATTTTGCGCCAGAAAAAACAACTCAAAACAAAGTGGCAAAACATTGCTTTTATCTGCGTTTGCGGTTTGGCGATGGCAGGTTTGGCTGTGCTGCTGGATGGCAGGGCGTTTGGTTCGGGTAAAGAAATCATGGTTTCTACGCTTTTTAGCAATCACAAATATCTGGAATGGTACGTGCCGCTTATGCGTATCTTGGGTTCTATTCTTACGTTTCCGATTGGGGGAGCAGGTGGAATATTTGCGCCTTCGTTGGGTGCGGGTGCAAGTATTGGGGCGGTGCTGGCGGGTTGGTTGGAGCTGTCGGCTACCGAATCTAACTTGCTGATTTTGTGTGGCATGACAGGTTTTCTGACCAGTATCACACGTAGCCCTTTTACTTCCAGTATTTTGGTGCTCGAAATGACCAACAGCCATAACGTCATTTTTTATATTATGCTTACGGCCCTTATCGCCAATTTGGTTGGGAATTTTATCAATAAACATTCTTTTTACGATACACTCAAAGAACAATATCTTGCCGAATTAGAAAAAGAGGAGGCAACACATCAACCACCAAAATGATGACATTGATAGAAAATAAAAAAAGCGATTGTAGAAGTAAAATTCTACAATCGCTTTTTTGTTATAAAAATACAGCTGCTTAATATGCTACTTTTTTAGTTTTTTGAGCGGCATTATATTGCTTAATTTTGGCCTCCAAAATTCCTGCTTTTTTCTGATATTGAATTACTTGCATTAGCTCTTGTGGCGTGTAAGTATTGGGATTTTTAGCTCTGTTGAGTGCATGAACGGCTTTAGGCAACGCCGCAGCAGGTGCAGCCAAACGACCACCCGTAATACCACTGGTAACCACGCCATTTTCCAAATGAATTGGCTCTGTGCTACCATCTGCCGTTACAAAAAGGTAATTATTATCTTCGTCGGCTTCTTTCAATACATCGTAGCCATCAGAAATCAATACCAAATAATAATCTCCCGTTACATTGGGCATGGTATAACCCCAGCTAAAAGGTTCATCGGAGCCTGTGGCACTTTTTCCACCTGCAATATTGACATAATTCCACCAATTGCCCGATGTACCTGGGCGGTGCGGACTGCCCGAAAGGCTGCTCATATCGCCATTTTGTCCTAAAGTACCGTATTCATTGGTATAATAATCATACAATAATACTTCAAAATTATTGGCATCGTAAGCGTCGTAAATGCAATACACGATATTCCATTTCTTGGAGGCTGGAATGGCATTAGTACCAAGATTGTAAACATTGTACGTAATGTTGCGGCCACGACCCGAACTCACACTGGTATTTTTTTCGTCTGTTAAACTCCACGAAATGAGGTCAATGTTATTATTGACAATTACATCAGGATTTACATTACCGCCGCCGCCATCTGGATTAAAATCAGTTTTTTCGTTAGAAACAACGTAAGCAGCATAAGCAAAGTCTGTGGTAAAATAGGTGTAATCCACCCAGATATAACCATTATCGCCCCATTCCGTTCCCCACGAATTTACGACACGGAATGCATTGCGGCTATCATCATAACCCGCCAAAACCATCGCATGGTAACCATGTTGACCGTTGTTGGGTACGGGATCAGATTTGATGACGCTATTTCCTTCCCACGACATAAATTTGTTGCCCAATTTTGCCCCAAACAACACTGCGCGACCGCCTGCCAAATAGCTTTTCAGTTCGCTAATGCTGTTATGTTTGATTTGCCTATAATTTTTGATTTTGAAGGTTTGCACACTGGAAGAAGCACTGCTGCTACAATTGATGTCGGCGTACGGAACGCTGCCAAGCGTGGCAATACCTCTGGAAATCATCAAGTCCAAAGCTGCCTCGAAATAAGTGCCGTTGCAACCAGAACCTTTGTCGTCGCTGGGAATTGCCAAAAATAAATCCTTCGGACTGAATTGATTGTTTGTATTGGCCAATTGGCTGGTTGTAAGACCTTTATCAACCCCTTCCAAAAAGGTTTTCATATTGTAGCCAGCCGCCCAAGCCACACAAGTTCCGTACTGGCCTTGGTCGTTGATGGGTGGAAATTTGCTGGTCAAATCCACTGAAGCAGGTAATGAACCGCTACCAGCTTGTGCACCCAAATACAAATCAGATTCGATATTTGTGGTGTCTGTTGAAGTAAAATTAAGCCCCAAAGATTGAGCGGCATCTTTTAGGTTGTTGGTTGTTTCCTCGTCGCAAGAAGAGAGACTGAGAGCAATGGCCAAAGTATAGCCAAATCGAGTAAGTTTATTCATAAAATACTGGTTTTTGAAAATAGACTACAATATTACCAATATTTAATTAAAATAATAAAACAAAAAATGTAATTTATTTGAATTTAATTACCAAACAATATTCTCTCTATCACCAATATACATTCGAATTGCTGACCGTTAAGTCTATTGGTAAGGTTTGGGGGTCAATGCACTGCGGCTCTCTTTTGTGCGGCACTTTGTCTATTTTCTTTTATATAAAAAAAATCAGGTTGGCATCTGTATTATTTACTAATTTTGTGGTTTAATTAGTATTGATATTTCTTTTTTTTATGTCCATTTCCAAAACATACAGTCCGCAAGAAACCGAAAGTAAATGGTATAGCTATTGGCTCGAAAATTGTTTTTTCGCCTCTAAGCCCAACCCCGACAAAGAACCATATTGTGTCGTAATCCCGCCGCCAAACGTTACGGGTGTGTTGCACATGGGTCACATGCTCAACAATACGATCCAAGACGTACTTGTCCGCAAGGCGCGTATGGAAGGCAAAGAGGCTTGTTGGGTGCCAGGTACTGATCACGCCTCTATCGCTACCGAAGCCAAAGTGGTGGCCATGTTGCGCGAGAGAGGTATCCAGAAAACAGACCTTACACGTGAGGAGTTTTTGGTCTATGCAATGGAATGGAAAGACAAATACGGTGGCATTATCCTCGAACAACTCAAAAAATTGGGTTGCTCTTGCGATTGGGACAGAACCCGTTTCACGATGGACACCAGCTACTACGATGCCGTAATTTCTGTGTTTGTGGATTTGTACAACAAAGGCCACATTTACAGAGGCGTGCGCATGGTGAACTGGGACCCGCAAGGTCTGACGGCTCTTTCCGACGAGGAAGTAATCATGAAGGAAGTGCAGCAAAAACTTTGTTATATCAAATACGAAGTAGTTGGCGCACCTGATACGTTCCTGACGATTGCCACAGTTCGCCCCGAAACCATCATGGCCGATGCCGCGATTTGCGTTCACCCAGAAGATGAGCGTTACAAACATTTGCACGGCAAAAAAGTACGCATTCCGTTGATTGGCAAAGAGATACCAATTATTACGGACGAGTACGTTACGATGGATTTTGGTACAGGCTGCCTGAAAGTAACACCAGCCCACGACCTGAACGACTACGAATTGGGTTTAAAACATAACTTGCCAGTAACGGACATTTTGGCCGAAAATGGTAAGCTCAACGAAAAAGCGCAAATCTATGTAGGTGTTGATCGTTTTGAGGCCAGAAAGCAGATTATCAAAGAATTAGAAGCAAAAGGCTACATCGAAAAACTCGAAGAATACAAAAGCAACGTAGGCACATCGGAGCGCACTGGCGCAGTAGTAGAACCGCGTTTGTCTTTGCAATGGTTCTTGAAAATGCAGGAATTGAGCAAGCCAGCTTTGGAGAATGTAATGAATGATAACATTCAGCTTCACCCCGCCAAATTCAAGAATACTTATAAATCTTGGATGGAAAATGTACGCGATTGGTGTATTTCGCGCCAGTTGTGGTGGGGACATCGTATTCCTGCTTTCTACATGAAAGATGGTACGGTGATTGTGGCCAAAACCAAACGCGAAGCCCTCAAAATCGCCCGCGACAAATACCAACTTTTCGCGCTAAGCGAGCAAGACCTCACACAAGACGAAGATGTTTTGGATACGTGGTTTAGTAGCTGGCTTTGGCCGTTTGAGGTGTTTGATGGTTTGAGCCGCCCTGGCAACGAAGACGTAAAATATTATTACCCAACCAACGATTTGGTAACAGCTCCCGAAATTCTTTTCTTCTGGGTGGCGCGTATGATTATCGCGGGTTATGAATATTTCGGAGAAAAACCGTTTAGCAACGTATATCTGACGGGCATTGTGCGCGACAAACTTGGCCGCAAAATGAGTAAGTCGTTGGGCAACTCGCCAGACCCGCTTGACCTTATCGCGCAATTTGGTGCGGACGGCGTGCGTACTGGTATGTTGTTTAGCTCGCCTGCGGGCAATGACTTGCCTTTTGATGACAAACTTTGCGAACAAGGCCGCAATTTCTCCAACAAAATTTGGAATGCTTTCCGTTTGGTGAAAGGTTGGGAAGTGGCCGACGTGCCTGCGCCGCAAGCCAATACGGTTTCGGTGGCGTGGTTTGAAGCCAAACTCAATGCTTCTTTGGCCGAAATTCACGAGCATTTCAACAAATTCCGTATTTCGGACGCGTTGTTGGCTACTTACAAACTCGTTTGGGACGATTTCTGCGCGTGGTATTTGGAAATGATAAAACCAACTTACGGCAGCCCAATCGACCGCCCGACGCTGGAAGCAACTATCAATTTCTTTGAAACGCTCATGCAATTGGTTCATCCGTTCATGCCGTTTATTACCGAAGAAATTTGGCAAGAAATCCGCGAACGCAAGCAAGGCGACAGTATTTGTGTAGCGCAATTCCCTGAAGCCAAAGCCGCTGATGCTGCCGTGTTGGCTGCCGCCGCACAGGCGTTTGAGGTAATTGCTCAAGTTCGTAACCTTCGCAACAGCAAACAGATTAGCCCAAAAACACAGTTGGAATTATCTGTAAAAACATCGGAAGCGGCTCAATATGAGCAGTTTGGCGGTGTAATTGCAAAATTGGCAAACACCAGCGAATTGAGTTTTGTAACCGAAAAACCTGCGGGTGCGGTGAGTTTGGTGGTCAAATCTGATGAGTTTTATATTCCGTTGGCCGACCAAATCGACGCGACCAAAGAACGCGAAAACTTATTGAAAGAGTTGGATTATACACGCGGTTTCATGGACAGCGTAACCAAGAAATTGGCTAACGAGAAATTCGTGTCTAACGCCAAACCTGATTTGGTGGAGCGCGAACGCCAAAAACTTGCCGATGCAGAAGCCAAACTCAAAACTTTGGAAGAGGCTTTAGCGGCTCTGTAATTGTTTTTTTGAGAAAATAAATAAAACAAAAAACTCCCACCGTTTGCAGCATTTTGCACGCGGTGGGAGTTTTTGATTGACAATTAGAAAAAGTATATATTTAATTCTTTGTAGATGCTAAAACAAACACAACACACATGAAAAGAATCGTCGTTTTTTGTGGGGCGAGCAGTGGCACAGACCCCGTTTATGAGCAACAAGCCTATTTGCTGGGCAAAACCTTAGCCGCCCAAAATATCGAATTGGTGTACGGTGGCGCAAAAGTCGGCGTGATGGGCGCGGTAGCCAATGGCGTAATGGAAAATAACGGCAGGGCAATCGGCGTTTTGCCACGTTTTATGCGCAAAAAAGAAGTGGCGCACGAAAATCTGACCGAGCTTATTTTGGTGGATACCATGCACGAACGCAAAAAAATAATGAATGACCTTTCTGACGGAATTATTACGCTGGTGGGCGGCTTTGGTACGATGGAAGAGTTTTTTGAGATGCTCACTTGGGCACAATTGGGTTTGCACCCAAAGCCAACGGCCATTCTCAACACCAACGGTTTTTATAATGATCTGCTCACACTCATAGACTCTATGATCGCCAAAGGATTTGTGAGAGAAAGCAACAAAGATTTGTTGGTAATTAGTGAAAATATAGAGGATTTGTTGCAGAAAATGCGCGGCTACCAAGCCCCGCCCATTCCGCAATGGATTACAAAAGAAGAATTATAGTATATTGATTGCAAATAAAATACAAAATAAGCGGACTAGTTTAAAATCCTGATTAGTAGCGTAGTAATAAGCGAGAAAATAAAAACTTCTATTTTCTCGCTTATTGCCTAAAAGATGAATTTGGCAAACGAAATCAAACAGTTGGGCGTGTACCGAATTAGATTATTCCCAAGTGCTTTCTAATATTTTTTCGATGGCTTTTTTCGTAGATACCCATTCGTCCAATTTCCCATAATTGCTATTTACCGCGTACACGATGACCGACTTTGACGATGGGATATACATCATATTGGCGTAATAACCGATAGCGTCTCCGCTATGAAAATACACATCGCCTTTGGCAGTTGTCATTTTGAAAATACCTAATCCATACGCTATCGGGAAAAAATCGGCGTCTTGCTCTTTGGGCGTTTTCCATGTTAGCATTTCATTTAATAAGGGTTGGCTGATAATTTCCCCGTTTATTAATTTTCTGAAAAACAGCGACATGTCGTAAGGGTTGGATATTAACCCACCATCCGCAGTATAGTAATCCCAACCACTGAAATAGGTGCTTTCTATTATTTTAAAATTGCTGTATAAATCTATATAGCCTCGAGCAATATTGTTAGGCACAGGATTTTTAGCCGCAAACAATGATTTTGTCATGCCAAGAGGGTTGAAGATTCGTTTTTCAAACACTTCGTGTAAAGGTTGGCCTTCTATTTGTTCTATCAAAAGCCCCAAAAGAATATAATTGGTGTTAGAATATCGTACATCAGTCCCTGCCGCAAAGTATGCAGGCTGATGATAGGCATAGGGCAACAAATCACCAGCTCGCCATTCTCTTTTTAAATCGTTCATGGAGGCAGTCTGAAATTTCGGGTTTTGTATGTAGTTATAAATACCGCTGCTATGTTGTAATAATTGGCGAATAGTTGCCGTTTCGGCGTTGCGTATTTTATGGATATAGCTTGCTTTCAAATAGTTTGAAATTTTTTCGTCCAAATTGATTTTATGTTCCTGATAAAGTAGCATTGTTACGGTGGCCGTAAACATTTTGATGGTAGAACCCATACGCGAAGTCATACACGGCTGCATCGCTATATTATTATTTATATCGGCCTTGCCCGCCGCCCCCAACCATTGCCCTGAGTTGGGATGATAGACGCTCATCATTATACCGACAGTTCCTTTACTGACGATTTCATTCACGGTTGCTTGATATTGTTGTGCTTTGGGGTGATTCGCACTGTTATCTGTAAAATTAAAGCTGCATGAATAGGTTTCGGGGTCGATGGTTTCACTTTTTTCGCAAGCCATCAACAGCAGCACAAAAAGAAATACTACAAAGATATTTTTCATTTTTACCAGTTTATTGGAAGAATATTTTACTGTTGATTATTTGAACCCATCAAAAATTTGATCCCTAAGTGCACGTTGGTATGCGGCATTAAATCAATAAAGTCTGGAGAAAAAGGATATTCTACCCATACTTGATAACGCGCAAATAGTTTGGGGCTGGTTTGTTTTTCGGGGAAAAGGTAATAACCTGTTTCTAAAGAAAATGATGGCGTAAAACGTCCAACACCTCCATTTTTTGAGGACGTATAACTTCCGTTTTTAAAGGAATATTCGGTTGCGGTACGGAAGCTGCACATATATCCAACGCCCAGCAATGCCGCGATTTCGACCCCTGGTTTTGTGCGAAATTCATACCCCAATTCAGAAAAAAAAGTAATAGCCTGATTTAAGTATCGATGGTAATAATAACTACCGCCCAATGTTTGAAATAAACGACTTCGTTTGGGGGCTTTGCTGTAATTAAATTCCGAACTAATGGCTAATCCGGGGTGAATCGGGGCGGTAAAGAATTTTGAGAAGGGCATTGAAGTTGCCTGATTGAATGCAGAGACTGTAACAGGTAGATTTTTCTTCTGTGCATGACTAAAAGAAGAAAAGAATAAGCCCATTACAAAAGGCAAACCTTTGAGGAAACTGTTAAAAATTGTTTGTAGATGCATGGTATAATTCTGTTTGGTTGCTACAAAATTATGCTCGCATATAACTGTTTACTAGTAATTTATGTTCTGAAAAACCCAAACGGACATATTCCCGACCGAAACGGGCGTTATTGTTTCCACCATTTTCGGAAGTTGGCACTATTGGCTTTTGACACATAGATGCTTTCCTCCAAAGGAATCACAAAATCAACTTTTAGTTTTCGGGTTTCGGTTGTGGTAACGGCCTCAATCGCTCTTGCTGAGGCTAAAAACTGGCGATTGATACGAAAAAAAATGCCTGGAAATTTCTTTTCCCATTCGTCAAGTGTGCCGTCCAGACGATAGATGTCATGGTTAAAGGTATAGAGCCAAAGTAGTTTTTCGGAGCTTTTAATAAAGGCGCAATCGGCAATGTCAATTTTTAGCTCATTAAATCCTTTTTGAACTACAAGGTACACCAACTCTTTTTCATTGGCAGGAACTGCTTTTTCTATTGTGATGATCTCTACTTTTTGATGACGAAAAAGATAGCTTGCCACATAATAACTGTTGGATAATGACAAGAGCAAAAAAGCAAGGGGAAGTTCTAAGTATAATATGGACGAGCTTGCAAGAGGAATATCAATGAGTTTTAAATACACTACTTCCAATGTCATGGCAACAAACAACGGGAGCAGAATACCATTTAGGCACTGCAACCAAGCTCTTTTTTTGAAATATTCCAGCCATGGATATTTTTTATCTAAATATAAGGTAACCCACCTTATATATATCCCCGCTGAAAAAGTAACTAATAATGAAAAAAATATATCAGTGATAAAAGAAGGCAATCGAATCAGTTGCAAAAAGGGATTATCATTAGCAAAAAAAATAAAAGATAATGAAGCTAATGGATAAAAAATCAGCCATAAAATACGCTCTTTGTATATTATAGGGCGGGGGTTACTCATAATAGAATTTTGTTTGATTGTTTTTCACTACAAAGAAAAACAATTTCACTTATCCGCTAGAATCCTACCTCTAAAAAGTTGGATATAACAAAAGACTTGGAGTATAAATATACAATCATTTCGTATTATGATATTCCACAATGGATTGTAAGGAGACATGCATCGTTATTTAATTGGACACTATTTGGATTGTTTTTGTAAAAAATAACCCAAATAGTGTGGATATAGTTGTGTGAATTGAATGTTTACAGAATAAAACGTTCGATTACTTCGGCTACGCCGTCGTTGTTGTTGGAGGCCACGATTACATCGGCGTATTCGCGGAGTTCTGGCGTAACATTGTCCACCCAAACACCCAAACCTGCGTATTCTATCATCGACAAATCATTGTTGGCATTGCCGACCGCTATAATTTCGCTCTGATTAATGCCCAAATGTTTGGCTAATCGTTCCAAACTGGCGGCTTTGTCTATGCCAAATTCGGTTACTTCCAAGAAAAAAGGCTTAGAGGTTGTTACGTTTTTGCCCTTAATTTGAGATTGAAGCAAAGGCGCAACTACTTGCAAACGCTCAGGTTCTTCCAAAAAAATACATTTGACCGACGAAGTATAAACAGCCTCTTTAAAACTTGGTACTTTTTTGAGTGGCATTCCTGTTAGTTGCGATTCAAAATCTATGTATTTAAAATCGGTTTCGGCGATAATTTGTCCATCTATGTATGTGATAATGTGTAGTTTGTGTTCCACACTCAAATCATACAACGTATGTATGTCTTCTTTAGGCATACTTTGCTCAAATAATACTTTTCCAGTATTTACCTCGCTGATTACCGCCCCATTGTACGAAAGCATATAAGAGCCGTATTGGTGCAAATTCAGTTCGCGGGCATACGACTGCATGGCGGGTGTTGGTCTGCCAGAGGCTAACACTACCCACACACCTGCGGCTTGTGCTTGGCTGATAAAGTGTTTATTTTTTTCGGAAATCTCGTGATTGTCATTCAGAAGTGTGTCGTCCATGTCCAACACCAGCATTTTGTATTTCATTGTATCGTAAGAAAAAATATAATAGGGTTTATGGTAGCAAACTTCCATCACATTACGGAATAATCACAGGCGCAAGCGTGTCTGTTGGTGCAATTGTGCTGCTGTCCGTTTGGGTTGGTTTGGGCAAAACGGCAGGCGTAGGAGCGGGTTTGTCGGCTTTTTTGCGCCTGCGCCAAGGCAATATATCTCGCAGACTATCAAAACTTTGTGTGTGCATAATACTCACACCCTGCGAAGTATTGTTGTTGTTGTTCAGGGCCGTAGAAATAACGTTTTGGCTGTTTTTGTGGAAAGCTTTTATCCTGAAACGTCCATTGCGCGTAAGTAAATATTCCAGTGTCCAGTCCCCCGCAACGCTGGTGGCGGTGGCTTGATTTTGGGCATTAGTAAACGTGCCGTCGCGGGTTACGCGCAAACGGCCTTCCATAAAATTGTAAGAAACACGCGTGCGAATCGCGTTAAGGGCTTCGCGGTCGAGGCCGTTGGCATCTACTTCTACTTGCAAATTCGGGTCAATTTCCGAAACCCAAGAACTCAACTGATTAGAAAGCAATTCGCTAATACTGCCGCCCGCCCCAATGCTTACGCCGCTTTGCGTGCCTTCCGCCATAAAACTACGCAACAGCAACAAGCTGAAAACTTGGCGATTAAGTTCCTGTTCGTTGTTCTGGATCTTGGCTTCAAAACTCGTAACATAGCTACTCATTACCGACGGATAATCCATAATTTTGAGTCCCAAACCAATCTGAGGCGAAAGTAAACCGCCTTCCAAACGCATATTTACGGCAGTCGGGTATTTGCGTTGTAGTTCGGGTTTGGCCAAAAAGGCAGAATCTGTGTTGGTGGCAATGGGTTTGAGCGAAGCGTTCAGATTATAACTGGCCGTAATGTTCATTTGTCCACCCAGCGGGTCGCCATTCCAACTAATGTAACTGTTGGGTTGAATCGTAAATGCCTTGTTTACAAGGTTTTTGAGTGTAAAATTATATGAACCTTTCGTAATGTTGTATTGCCCGAACATCGTAAAATCGCCGCGCGTATCCAGCCCCAATTTGATTTTTCCTTCGCCGTTGGCGCGTACAATATCGCCTGCTTTTTGGTCAAAAATCAATTCGCCATAGGCTTCGGGCGTTAGTTCAAAATTAAAATCCAATTTCAAACCCGACAAGCTCACTTTCGGAATCGTGTCGGAAGCCTGCGCCGTATCGAGTGCAGAAGTTTTTCCCACAAAATGAATAAAATCTTGTTCGATACTTTCGTCTTCTTCGTAGTAAGAAGATACAGGAATATAAATTTTCGTGCCTTTTTCGCTGCGCACGTCTGCCCCAATGCTCAGGTTGCTAAACGCGCCGCGCATATACATCGAGCCTGTTACGTTGGCCGTGCCGTAATAAAGGGCTTTGCGTTGCGATTTGAGGTTCATTACCTGAAAGTTACGCAAGTCACCGAACAAATCTATACCCCAATTTTTGAAACCAGTATGCCATATTTTGCCCGTGCGTATTTGCCCAACGTTTTGGTTTTCGTCCACGATTCGAACATTATTAAAACTGATTTCGCCTTCGCCAAAATGGATTTTGTCGGCAAATGTGTACACGGTGTTAATGATATTTACTTTAAACGTGCCTTTGTCCACCAGCAAATCGCCGTCAAGAATCGGATTGCTGCTGCGGCCATGCAATTTAAGCGTTCCTTCGGCCAAGCCGCCCCATTCGGACAAATAATCTCGGATAAATGGCTCTATCAGTTTGATACTCAGGCCATTTACCAAAATATTCATATCCAATTCGTTTTCGCCACCGCGCGGGTCATAATGGCCGATTACTTTTAGCACGTTGGCTTGTAGGCGGTTGATGTCCAAGTTAATGCGCAATTTCTGGCGCACTTCGTCCCAAAGAGCCATGCCGTTTACATCACCAATCAGAAAATCATCCACCGACAAAGCTCCGACTTGTACCTGTCCGCGTGCCGTCGGGTCTGCCCAAATATTGCGCACGCCCACATTGGCATTTACCAAACCCGTAAGCCCCAAATCCAAGAGCGTGTCTAAGGTGAGTAGCTCAAAATTTTGTACCAAAATTTGCAGCGAATCAGTTGTATTTTTGGCTACAATGCCTTCTGTTTTAATGAGTTGCTGGCCATTACTGATTTGTAGATTTCTGACCAAAATATTTTGGTTTTCCAATAGCACAAGGGCGTTATTATCGGCTATTTCCCAACTTTTGCCCAGCAAATGAATTACCGAAGGGCGAATATTGGCTTCTGTTTGGCCTTTTCGGAAATAAATATCACCCGCCAAACGCGCGTAATTCGTGCTTTTTTGTTGGTCTATGCGAGAAGAAAAATTAATATGCTTATCGCTCCAAGTAGCATCTACAAACATATTTTGGCTGGCGGGCAAGCCTTCAAAACGTTGCTTACGCGAATACACATAAGCAGAGGCCACAATGTCGGTACTGTCGGCCACTTTGGAAGCGGAAAAATCCACGTCCGAACCATAAAACCAATGATTTTGGAGTTTAAGCGTGTCTGGGTGCGAGCTGAGCAACACGGTACTATTTTTGCCGTTGCTGAAGCTGCCTTCCAAACGCGTATTTTTCGCTACATAATACTGATTATCAAACAAATAAATAATCGGATTGATATTGCGCAACAACATCGTAAAATCAATGTCGTATTCGGGATAATGCTGGCGATGTTTGCGCTGATGCTTGCGGCGTTGGGCATAAAATCGGTCGATTTCGCTTTGTTTGTTTTGCAAAATAAGCGCGTATTCGCTAACTAAGTCGGGTACATCGTTGAGCAGCTCTTCAAAATTAAAATGGCCTTTGGCTTGCGCTTTAAACCAATCCGAATCGAGACGGAAAGTGCGGTAGCGGTTATTTACTTTGGTGGACAAACTCACCGAATCCAGAAACAAATTTTGTTTATCGTAGCTCACATCCGTGTTCATAAACACGGCATTTCCCGCAATGGCATCGGTTTCCACACCCGTAAAATGAATGTTGGCCACCGTACTAAATTCGGCAGGTTTTTGGCTCAAATGCAAGGCCTGCAAATTAGCCGTTAGCACTTGCGCTTGTACATCAAAAATATTGTTGGCGGAGCGCAAGTCTATGGTACTGTTGGTGTTAAATACCAAATTCGGGTCGTCAATTTCCAAATGACCACTAAAAAGCCGCTTGCCCAGCGTGGCGTTAATAACAATGTTATGATAGTCGTATTTATTCAACCCAATGCGTCTAACGGTCGCGTCCACGTCTGCCGAGGCAGAAGCCAACGTAAAGCCTTGCCCTTTGATGTGGCCTTTCATGTCTATCAGCCCCAGCAAATCATGGTTGTCGGTCAGTACGCCAATGTCCAGCCCTTCGGTGTGCAAATTTCCTTCATAAGTAGAAAAGCGAGAATCGTCGGCCAGCGTCAGGCGCAAATCCGTTTCTATTTTACCCAAATCAGAGTTAAAAACACCTGCCGCCACAAAGTCGGACGGGAAACCGTTGAAACTTCCCTTAAAATCTATTGTCCCAAATTTGTTGATGGTTTGTATTGCATCTTCATTGTCAACGTATTGCCTCAAATCAGAAGGGTCTATCAGGGCATTTTTTACTTTGGCCGCAATAAAAGTTTCGTCAAAATCGGGCAAGCCTTTCATACTAAAACCACCCTGAAAATAACTGTTATTGCCGAATGAAGCCGTACAGTTTCGGACGTTAAAATCACTGACTTTTCCTTTGAAAAAACCACTTAGCGTTACCGTTTCGTTGAATGGCTTGAGTTCGGGGGCAAATAGTGCAATATCTGCGGCACTGATAATGGAACTGTCCATGTGCGCATACATGACTATTTTTTCATTAAAATCTTTGAAATAATCGGTGTCGTCATAAAAAAATTCGAGCGTATCAGATACAAAAGTATTGTTCAGACGCGCATCCAAATTCCATAAATGCATGGTCTGTTCGGTGTATCTAAAAAAAGTATTCAGGTAATGAATCCGAATGTTAGAGCCTGTTTCGACACCCGTCAGGCCATTTACTTGCAAATCCAGTGTATCCGAACGAACTCTAAACCCTTGTACATTAGCACTTAAAGAATCAAAACGGATATGATAGTAGTCGAAACGGTCGGTAATAGAATCTTCCGTAAAATCGCTGATAGCCAGTTTTACATTTTCCAATTCTATATCCGTAATGGCAAAAATAGGAGGTGAAGCTGAACGCTTCGTGGACGTGTCGTCAATGAGTCGGTTAATGGATTTGATAAACTCATTGATATTCATTTTTTGGGTAATGGTATCAGTGCAAATATTGACATTGCCATTACGCAAAAGCACGTGGTCAAGACGAATGTTACGCTGCACCAAAGCCGAAAGCTCAAAATCTGCTTCAATGCGTTTGGCCTCAATCATGGGATTGTGCAACTGGTCTTTGATGACGATATTGTCAAGCTCCAGCGTGTCAAACCAACGTATATCCACGCGCCCAATGCTAACAGGGAAGCCTAAGGCTATGGAAAGTTCTTTGGCGAGCTTTTGTACAATAATTGTCTGGAAATAAGGAACTTGCAGCGCAAATGTAATTGAAAGAAACACAATAGTAACCACTGTTACGAGGCGTTTGATACCCCGAAACACCCCTCTGATGATGCGGCTATATAGTGGTGTGTTTTGTCTCAAAATGGATTTACAAAAAATGCGATATTGTAGTAAACGTATTTTACAGCAAAAATAATACCGTTTGTGCTGTGTTTATTTTTCAAAACTAAGCAAAAATGACATAAGGTGGCATCATTCCAATTAGATTTTTAAATGAAGTAATTATTAAATATGACTTATGCTGTAAATTTTGTTTATAAAAAAACAAGATGTGTGCTGATGCACTGCTAAAGTGCATCTTATCCGTACCGTAAGGAGTGTTTTCTGTTTTTGGGCTGATAATAAGTTATTAAATACGCCTGCTTGTAATTACCGAATAAAAACACTGCGGCCTTCCCAAGATTGCTCTTACGGAAGGCCGTTAGTGTATCCATTTTTAAACCTAAACCTTTAAAGCGGAAAAACTTCTGCTTTTACTCTCTAAAACTTTACCTTATGTGACGATCACATCACAGAAAAGTTTTACAAATATAGTTTTGGGCTTTGCCGATAAGACGAATATTATTTAAACGGCAAAATTTGCACAATAACACAAATACTAAATAGGATGATTGGTATTTTGCATAGAGATTGACTCCTAAAAATAGTACTATGTTATGAAAATATGATTAGAAATAACCCTTTTCGATTCTTTGGCGGGCAATCAACTTTTTAGGGTATATTTGCCCCAACATTGTAGCTTAATTGTTGTATGCACTATCTGAAAATCAAAAAGCCTCTTGCGTTTTTCGACCTCGAAACCACAGGCGTAAACCCTGTTACTGACCGCATTGTAGAAATTGCCATCGTGAAGGCCATGCCCAATGGCGAACTGCTTACTAAAGTGTGGAAAGTAAACCCTACTATTCCCATTCCTCTGGAATCCAGTGCTATACACGGAATTTATGACAAAGACGTAGCTAACGAACCGACTTTCAAACAACTGGCCAAAACCGTTGAACAGTTTCTGGAAGGCGCGGATTTGGCGGGTTTCAATATTTGCAAATTTGATATTCCTCTGCTCGTAGAAGAGTTTTTGCGTGCTGATGTCAATTTTGATGTGAGCAATCGCAAAATCGCCGATGCCCAAAAAATATTTCATCTCATGGAGCCGCGCACGCTTTCGGCTGCCTACAAATTTTATTGTGGCGATGACATTACGTCGTTGGGTGGCAATGCACACAGTGCCGAAATCGACACGTTGGCCACGTATCATGTTCTTAATGAACAGATTAAACGTTACGAAGGCAAAAGTATTAAAGATAGTGTTTCGGGTCGCGTGTGGACTCCAGTCGCCAACGATATGGACGCTTTGCACCAACTTTCTACTTCCAATACCGTCGATTTGGCGGGGCGCATGGCCTACAATGCCAAAGGCGAAGCCGTTTTCACTTTCGGCAAACACAAAGACCGTCCCGTTGCGGAAGTGTTGCAAAAAGAACCTTCGTATTATGATTGGATGATGAAAGGCGATTTTCCGCTCGAAACCAAACGCCGACTCACCGAATTAAAGCTCAAAATGAGCCAGTTGAACCGATAATTTTTTTGATTTTATGTTAAGGACAATGGTTTTTGTCGGAAGCCTCACCAACCTGACCGATGCGCGTTATGCGGCGGGAATGGGTGTGGAATATTTGGGATTTGTGGTTAATGCTGCGCTGCCCCAATTCGTAGAACCGACGCTTTATAAAAATATGGCCGAATGGCTGGCAGGCGTAAAACTCATTGGGCAAGTTGGCGCGGCCACTCCCGACGAAGTAAACGCACTGCTCTCACAATACGCTTTGCATGGCATCGCTACTACCAATCCCGAAACGGCGGCTTATGCTTCCGAACATGGTTTGGAAGTGTTTTTGACCATCAAAGGAACAGAAATTTTGCAGCCTGCAACGGCTGCTTTCTTGGCGCAACAGCAACCTAATGCGGCTTATTTTATCCTTGAAAATGAAGAAGATAACAGCCCACTGAACGACCAAGAAAAAGAACAATTGCGTTTGTTGGCAACGGCTTATCCGTTGGTGTTGGGCTATGGCTTTGATGCGCAAAATGTTTGTAGTTTGCTTGATGCGCTGCCGCTTTCGGGCATTGCTTTACGTGGAGGTGGCGAGGAGATTCGCCCAGGGTTCAAAGATTTATCAGATTTGGCCGACGTACTGGAGCAGTTGGAAGCCGCCGACTAATTTTACTCACCGACGAAGGTTGCTAACCTGTCTTGCAAGTTGGCAACCTTCGTTTTTTTCTTTTATACAAATCTCTACCTACACTTAATTTTATGATTCATTTTTCAAAAAAAATATGGGCAACAATGGCCTTGGCGTTGGTGGCTTGCAGCGGCATGGCACAACAGCTTACTTTGTTGCAAATCAATGACACTTACGAACTTACGCCACTTTCGGGGCAAGGTGGCATGACGCGAGTGGCCACGTTGCGCAAACAGTTGGTCAAAGAAAATCCCGCTACGTTGTTGGTTCATGCAGGCGATTTTCTGAACCCGTCGGTGCTTAGTGCGCTGTCGTATCAGGGCAAACGCATTAGCGGCAAACAAATGATTGAAACGCTCAATGCGGTGGGTTTGGATTATACGGCTTTCGGCAATCATGAATTTGATGTAAAAGAAGCCGACTTGCTGGCACGCCTCGACGAGTCGCGGTTTGAGTGGCTTGCCGCCAACGTTTGGCACAAAACCCCACAAGGACAAATCCCGTTTTCGCGCACAGGGCAAGCGGCATTTCCTAAAAGTGTGATTCGTAAAATAAATGGCTTGCGCGTCGGGATTATTGGTGTAACCATTCCACTCGAAAAAGATTTTGTGCTGTGTACCGACCCCTTCACCGCCGCCAAAACGGAATATAATCGTCTGAAAGACAGTACAGATTTTGTAATTGCCATTACGCACCAAAGTATTGATGCTGATAAACAATTAGCCAAAGAATTGCCTGCCCTCAAACTTATTATAGGCGGCCACGAACACGATAACACAGCACAACAAGTGGGTGAAACGCTTATCCGTAAGGCTGATGCCAACGCGAAAACGGCGTATATTCACCGCATTAATTTTGATGCCGCCACCCAAAAAGTAAGCATTGTTTCGGAGTTAAAGAAAGTAGATGCCTCGTTGCCCGACGACTCGGCGACGGCTGCCGTAGTGAGTCGCTGGCAACAAATCGCGACCGAAGGAATCAAAGCCGTAGGTTTTGACGCGGCGGAAGTGCTTATGCAAGTAAAAGGCGAGCCGCTCGACGGTTTGGAGGCTACCGTCCGCAACAAACACGGCAAACTAACCGACATTATTGCGGCGGCCATGCTCACACACAGCAAACACGCGCAAGCGGCCATCGTTAATGGTGGTTCGGTACGCATAGACGACCGCCTCACGGGAACGGTTACGGCCTACGACCTGATGCGTATCGTGCCGTTTGGTGGCGGTTTGGTGGAAATGCAAATCAAAGGTGCGGACTTGCAAAAACTTTTAGATGCTGGCCTAAAAAACAAAGGAACAGGTGGTTATCTGCATTATGCCAATATTTCCGAAAGCAAAAAAGGCTGGAAAATTAACGGCAAAAAATTGATTCCAGCCAAATATTATAACATCATCACCACCGAGTTTTTGTTTACGGGAAAAGAAGCCAATATGGATTTTCTGATTCCCCAAAACCCCAATATTCGTAACATAGATACACCAAAAACTGACGATATTCGCGCCGATATTCGGAAAGTAATTGCCGATTATATGCGAAAAATAAAATAAACAACTTTTTGCATTAGATTGTTTATCAATCAAATACCAGTAATTTTCTTATTAAATTTAAAAAATGAATAACCTCAAACTTGAAAACCAAAACGGTGTTTTGGTTATTACCATTAATCGCCCATCGAAAATGAACGCGTTGAACGCTGAAACAGTGGGTGAAATTCGCCAAGCCATTGAGCAACTTTATACCGACAAATCCGTACACAGTGCGATCATTACGGGCGAAGGCGAAAAAGCATTTGTAGCAGGTGCGGATATTGCCGAATTTACAAAACTTGATGCCGTGCAAGCGACCACTTTAGCCGCGCAAGGTCAGGCGGTTTTTGCTTCGATAGAAAATTCACCGAAACCCGTTATTGCGGCTGTAAACGGCTTTGCTTTGGGTGGAGGCTGCGAGTTGGCGATGGCTTGCCATATTCGTTTGGCTACGCCTAATGCCAAATTCGGACAACCAGAAGTAAATTTAGGCCTTATCCCTGGCTATGGCGGAACGCAACGCCTTACGCAGTTGGTGGGCAAAGGTCGCGCCTTTGAACTGACACTTACTGCCGACCTCATTGGCGCGGAAGAAGCCTATCGCTTGGGTTTGGTGAACCACGTAGTAGCCGACCAAACAACATTGTTGGCAAAAGCACACGAAATTTTGGCCAAAATCGCGACCAAAGCTCCCGTAGCGGTGGGTTATGCCATCAAAGGCATTAATGCAGTGTTTGCGGAAGGCGACGGCTACGCCACAGAAGCCAAACTTTTCGGAGATTGCTTCGCAACGCAAGATTTTGTAGAGGGAACTTCGGCTTTCGTAGAAAAACGCAAAGCGGCATTTAAAGGATGTTAATTTGCTGATAATCAATAATAAAAAGTCCGCTTGCAATGTTGGTTGTAAGCGGACTTTTTATTGTGCTTACTTTAATATTTTTCGGGCGTACAGGCTCAAAACGATTGTAGAAATACCCAGCAATAGGAGTGGAGTAAAGCGTATCCACGTTTCGGAGCTATGCGGATTCTGGAGAGCTTCGGCCAAATGCGTGGCTTGTGCACCTACATAAATGGCCAACAATGTGCGTGGTAACATTCCTACAAAACTTCCTGCTAAAAAGCGTAAAGTATTGATTTGCAGGGTGGTGAAAATTACGTTCATGACCGAAAACGGCAGCAATGGCGAAATTCGTGCGGCAATGATAATGCCCCATGAGTTGCGCTGAAGTTTTTGCATGGCGCGTGCCGTGCGTGGGTTGGCTTGTAGCGTTTGGCTAATTTGCTCGTGGTCAAAAAGACGAATGAGGCCATAACTTGCCCAAGCCGCCAGCAAATACGCACTACACACCAAAGGCAAGGCTTTTTCCAGCCCAAAAACATAACCATAAAACAACGCCACAAAGGTAGTCGGGAGCAGCGACGCGCACATGAGCAGCCACGTAACCGCCCACATCAAGGCGATTTGCAGCGCGGATAAGTGCATAAAAAATGCCTCATGCGTGAGCGTCCAGTACGAAATAACAGAACTTCCCACAAGAGGCATGATTCCCGCCCAAGCCAACAAGCCCGTAGCGGTTTTGTATTGTTTGAAATGCTTTATCAATTTTTAGAAGCGGTTGGTTCTGCTACGGCCACTTTCAGGCCGATGGCTTCAATACCTTGTAGCGGATTTTGACGCATATACTGCTTAATTTTGAACGTGTAACGGCCTGCTTGTTTGAAATGGCAGTGTGGCAAACTCAAAAATTGGTGGTCGCGCACATCGCCGAAACCATCGCCGAAAGGCTTGCCTGTGGCTGGGTCGGCCAAGGTCATTTCGTGCAGGCTCGAAGCGATAAGCTTGCCTTGTGGGTCGTGCAGATAAAACGTAACGTAAAGGTTGTAATACGGATAAACCAATTGATTACGAATATTATACGAAATGTCGTAACGCGCGGCGGTGTCCTGTATGTCAAACGTAAACGTAGCCACACTGTCTATGTACCAACCTTGCTGAACAATGTCTTTGTTTTGTTCGTAGATTACTTGTCCTTTGTTGCAGGAGGTTGCGGCCAGCAACAACACGGCCATTAGTGCCGAGTATAACCAACCAGAAAGGTGTTTTGTCATGTTTTCTTTACCAAACTAAATGAAGCCGCAAAGTAACAAACAAACGCGCTCAAATCATAGTGTTTGGTAAGTAGCTGTGTTTTTTAGGCGTTTGGCGTTTCAAAAATTCGTTTTTTGTAGTCACTCGGCGAAATTCCTTCGTGGCGTTTGAAGGCCGTAAAGAAATAACTCACGCTGTTAAATCCTGCGCGGAAGGCCGCATCAGTTACGTTTACTTGTGGTTTGGCCAGTTCTTGTTTGGCGATTTTGAGGCGTTCGGCCAAAATAAATTCGATAGGCGTAATCCCAAATTCGCGTTTGAAGGTTCTATAAAAATTAGGCTCACTCATGCACGCTTTGTCGCTCAACGTCTTTATGTTGATTTTGTCGCGGATGTTTTGTTTGATATAATCCACCACAAACGAAAAACGGTGCGAGGTGGTATAACGCTTGTATTGTTCCAAAAACAAGTAAGATGCTTGAGTTTGCATAAGTCTGACAATCAATTCTTTGAGTGTGAAATCTGCCAAAACGGGCTTCATATCCACGTCTTCTCTGGAAACGGCAATGAGGCGGTCGAGTGCGTTGGAAATGCTCATGCTATTTTTTAGATGGAATTGCTCAAGGTCGATATTCCAATCGAAATGCGCTTCGGCACGCGGGAATTTTTCATTCAAAAAATCAATGGTTTCTTTGATTTTTTCGCTGCTAATGGCCACGGCAAGGCATTGGGTTGGGTTATCGACGGAGGCTTCAGGAAAATCAATTTTCATGATTTCGCGGCCTGGCACGATCACCGACTCACCTGGCAAATACTCAAAAGGTTGTTGGCTTACAGTGGGCAAGTGCATGACTTTTTTGCCGCGCAACATGGCCGTAATCACCAAATCATTAAAAACCAAACTCACTTTTTCGCTTTTGTTGTGCGTCTCGAAAATATTGAGTTCGTAGTGGTCAAGGCAATACACAGACCTGTGTTCGACTAAAGTTTGCAGCTCCGAAATCGGCGTGAGTTCGGGCAGCAATGGTGAATACATGGCTTTCATATTTTTTTGGGAATATTTTGGTGTGTGTTCATTCTATGTGGGGCATAAGGTACAAATTTTTTTGAGTGAAAAGCAATTGGCTGGCTTGTCTTGAGGTACTTATTTTTTCCTTAAAACCTTTGCTTGGTTTCAACTTTTATACAAAAAGTCTATTTTTGTTTTTGCTAAGTATCTGATGTTGTGATTTTGTGTTTGTATTGTTATTGGTATAATTTCATTTACTACGAATAATAATTCTGCGCATTTACAAAATAATAGATAAGTGCGTTAGCTTATTGGTTAAATTTTATATATTTGATAGGTATTATGTGGCCTATTCTTCAAATGAAATCAAAAATAAACTTATCTCTATTGTTCTTGTTTTTTTCTGTGCATCTGTCTTTTTCTCAGGGTCTTACTTGGAAAAAGCAGATAGATAGTTTGCTTACTTTGCACGCTAAATACGAGGCTGCGCATCAGGATAAGGAAGATTATGAAGTATTGGAATTGTTATATACCAAAACAGGGTCTCTTGCTCCTTCGCAAGCACTTCAGGTTTGTTATAAGGCTTTGGCCATTGCTCAAAAAAACGGATGGAAAGACAAAGAACGTGCGCAGCTCAATTGCTTGGGAACGATTTATAACAATCAAGGCTTGCCATCGTTGGCCTTAGAAAAAAATCTAAAAGCGTATAAACTTTTTCAGGAAACGAAATTGGTCGATTCGACGGGGTATTTGCTCATAGACATCGCTAATGCATACTACGGACAAGGTTTTTTTGATATAGCGGACGAATACAACCGCAGGGCACTTACTATTTTTCAACGAATAAAAAAGCCTTACGGTATGGCCGTTGCTTACAACAATATCGCCATTATCAAACGCGAAACAAGGGACCTAGACTCTGCCTTAGTTTATTTTGAGAAGGCATTAGCGTTTCGCCAGAAGCTCAAAGATCCATTTTTGGTAGTGCATTCCTACGAATATTTGGGCAATACTTATGCACTCAAAAACGATTATCCCAAAGCACTACAATACCTAACGGAGGCCTTGCGCTTGGCGGATAATTTGCAAGGAAATAAAGCTGATCATAAGCATATTAAGGCTATGATTTATACTTCGTTGGGGACTTTATACAAAAATCAAGAATTGTATAATAAAGCCTTAGAGTATTACGATAGAGCAGTTTCTTATTTGGAAACGGAATTTCCTGATCCCGTGTACATTGCCGATGCTCTTATCGCCGCAGGCCAAACCGCATTGCTCAAAAAAGATTACACCAAAACGCTAGGCTATTGCCACAAAGCGCAGCAAACTACTGATAGTCTGAGCCTTTTGCCCCAACAACACCAGATTTATTTGTTACTTTCCTCGCTCTACGAGCAGCAGCACAAATACAAAGATGCCTTGTATTACAATCAGTTAGCGTCTTCCTTGCAACATGAAATATTGGGACAGGATGTTGCCGACCGTCTCGCCGAAGTACGCGGAACGATTGCCTCCTATGAGAATGAAAAAAGTCTGGAAATACTCAACAAAGACAATGAAATTCAGCGTAAAACCATCGAAAAACAATATTCGATTAGCATTTTTGCTACGCTTATTTTGTTGTTGGCCGTAGTCATTGGCTTGTTGCTGTATAGGAATGCCGACCGAGAAAAAGAACTAAATGCAATACTTGTTGCTCAAAATCAGGAGATTAGAAAGCAGAGTGAGTTGGTTCAGATGAAAAACAATGAAATTGAGGCACAAAATGAAGAGCTGCGCCAACATTCTGAAGAGCTCATGGCCAGCGTAGAGAAAATGGAGGCTGCCAGTGCTGCCAAATCACAGTTTTTGGCCATGATGAGCCACGAGATCCGAACACCAATGAACGGGGTAATTGGCATGGCCAATTTGTTGGCACAAACAGAACTGACGGCAGATCAGCGCGAAAAAATAGATGTGATTAGGCTCAGCGGCGATAATTTGCTTTCTGTTATCAATGATATATTAGATTATTCTAAAATAGAATCGGGCAAATTGGAACTGGAAACTATTCCGTTTTCGCTCAAAACCTGCGCTGAAGAAGTGTTGGCCATTGTGGGCAATGCCAGCAATAAAGTAAAAATAAGTTATGAAATAGACCCTAAAGTACCGCGCTATGTGCTGGGCGACTCGGTGCGTTTGCGTCAAGTGCTGCTCAATCTGATGAGCAACGCCGTAAAGTTTACGGAGGAAGGGTCTATTACACTTTCCATTACCCAAACCAAAATTTGGAGTAAGCACCGCAATATCTTGTTTAGTGTGAAAGATACAGGTATTGGTATCAAACCAGGGCAAATCGAAAAGCTTTTTAATCCGTTCATTCAAGCAGATACTTCTACTACGCGTCGCTTTGGTGGTACAGGATTGGGCTTGTCCATCTCGGCGGATTTGGTCAAGCTTATGGGCGGGCGTTTGTGCGTCGAAAGCCATTACAATAAAGGTTCTGAGTTTTATTTTGATTTGCCAATGGAAGCGGTGGACAATAATGTGGGAGACGATTTTTACAAACCGAGTGCCGTTAATGAGACTTTAGCAATGCGTTATCCTCTTGAAATACTGGTAGTTGAGGATAATTTGGTGAATCAGAAAGTAATAGAAAAAAGCCTCAATAAATTGGGCTACAGAGTAGGCTTGGCCAACAATGGCGTAGAGGCGTTGCAATCCATGAAGCAAAAGCGTTTTGATATAACATTCATGGACCTTCAAATGCCCGAAATGGACGGCTTGGAAGCTACCAGCCGCCTGCGCGACGATTATGGCGATGATCCAATTATTATTGCCCTCACAGCCAATGCATTACTGGAGGAGCAGGAGCGTTGCATGGAAATTGGAATGAATGATTTTTTGGCTAAACCATTTCAACTCAACGATTTGCAACATATGATAGAGAAGTGGGCTATTTTTTTGCAGCAAAGAGTAAAGAACTAAAAAAAATAGCGGAGTTGTTTTGTCTGAAAAATAACTCAAATTATATTTTTTATGGAAAGAGCCTTTATAACGTCTTCTCAAAAAGAGGCACGCCAACTTTGGTACAATGCGGCTTGGAGCAGTTTGTTAGTGCTGGTTTTGTGGTTGGTGCATGGGGCGCAAGAGCTAATGAGTTATTCATTTACCCAACACGCAGGCATTTTTCCGCGCACAGTGTCAGGGCTTTTGGGAATAATTACATCTCCTTTTATACATTCGGATTGGGAACATTTGGCTGCCAATAGCTTGTCTATTTGGGTGCTTACGTGGTTGATGCTCACGGCTTACCGCAAAGTTGCGCCCGAAGCGATGCTTTGGTTTTGGATATTGTCTGGCGTTTGGACGTGGTGTCTGGGAAGGCCGAGCTATCACATTGGCGCGAGTGGTGTGGTGTACGCGCAACTTAGTTTTATATTGTTCAGTGGGATTTGGCGCAAAGATAGTAGTTCAATGGCTCTTACGTTGTTGGTTGTGGTCATGTACGGCGGTTTTATTTGGGGAATTTTACCGCTGATGAAGTCGCAAATGTCATGGGAAGCGCATTTGTCGGGTTTTTTGGCGGGATTAATACTTTCTTGGCATTTTAGAGAAAAAAACGCGCCTGCCAAATATGTGTGGCCAGAAGAGCATTATGACACAGAATATTGGCTTTTGCCGCAAGAACAAAATTTTATGCAAAATTTTGAAAATGAGCCACTTGCTCCTTCCGAAATAGCAAGTCCTGACCCGTTGGCTGCGCCGCTTAACGCCCAGCCTGTCATTCCTCCACCAGTGATTGTGATACGTTATATTTACGTGCCGTCTTCGCCGCAGCGCAACGGTAGCGAGCAATAAAAACCACGCTACCGCCCTGCTGCAAAAGCAATGTTTATTTCTTTGTTCCGACGTAAATAGAGCAAATACCGCCTGTCATCGGCAACCATTTGACATCAGAGAAACCTACTTTTTCATAAATTTTAAGGAAATTTTCGCCATCGGGGAATGCTTTCACCGAGTCGGGCAAATAAGTGTATGCGGCACTATCACGCGAAATAAGTTTGCCGATGGCTGGCAAAATATAACGCGAATAAAAACCGTAAAGCTGTTTCATGGGGAAACTGCGCGGGTTAGAAAATTCTAAAACAACTGCTATACCGCCTTTTTTGAGTACGCGATTGATGTCCGAAAGCCCTTTTTCGAGGTTTTCAAAATTGCGCACTCCGAAGGCTACAATCGCAGCGTCGAAGGTATTTTCATCGAAAAGTAACTTTTCGGAATCGCCTAAGCGCATTTCTATTTTATCGGAAAGACCAAGTTTTTGCATCTTTTGTTTGCCAACTTCCAACATTCCTTCCGAGATGTCCACGCCAATTATTTTGTCTGGGTTAAGGGCTAAGGCTTCCAGCGCGAAATCGCCAGTACCTGTTGCAATATCAAGGATTTGCTTTGGTTTTGTGGCGCGTAACTGTTTGATAGCCTGTTTTCTCCAATAAATATCTATGCCAAAACTCAACAAGTGATTGAGCAAATCATATTTAGGAGAAATGTTGTTGAACATGGTGGCAACTTGTTCTTTTTTGCCAGCCGCCTGTTCTTTGTATGGGAGGACGGTCATATTTTATCTATTTCTGAGGGTGCAAAAGTACGCACAAATTCTACAACAAAAGACTTGAAAGGCACAAGGTTTCATATTTTTTCTAACAATTCTTAACCAAAATAGTTTTGTGATTGAACGAACATAAATTTTTTACTATTTTCAAAACCTTTGGGTTACACATTTTGATATACCCATAGATGCTTTAAGGGCGAATTAGATTTTTACTCAAGGAACAAATAAATTTTGCAGAAACGTGAATTATTCTATCAAAGATTTGGAACAACTCTCTGGTATCAAGGCGCATACGTTGCGGATTTGGGAGCAACGCTACGAAGTCTTGAAGCCCAAGCGCACGGATACAAATATCCGATATTATGACGACGACGACCTGAAATTGGTTTTAAATATTGCTTTGCTCAACGAACATGGCTATAAAATTTCGAAGATAGCCGACATGAGTTGGGACGATATGCGCCGCGAAGTTCTCAATGTGACGGAGAAGCATCAGAGCAATTCGGAACAAATACAGGCCCTGACTATCAGTATGATAGACCTCGATGAAGAACGTTTTGAGAAAATCATGTCCACTAATTTTCTGCATCAGGGTTTTGAAAACACAATGATTAGTATTGTATTTCCTTTTTTGCAGCGTATCGGGGTGCTGTGGCAAACGGGTGCAATTACGCCTGCGCACGAACATTTTATTAGCAACCTGATTCGGCAAAAAATTATTGTGGCCATAGATGGTCTGGTGGCCAAATATACGGCTTCTTCTCCGAAGTTTATGCTGTTTTTGCCAGAAGGGGAGTTGCATGAGATTGGGTTACTATTTACGAACTATCTCATTAGGGTGCGAGGTGGCCGCGTGGTTTATTTGGGGCAAAGTTTGCCGTTTTCGGATTTGTGTGAGACGTACCGAATATATCGACCATCTTACTTATTTTCAATCATTACCACCACGCCAGCCGCAGAAATACAGTCTTACGTAGATAATTTATCAAAAAACTTTTTTGAATCGACTATTATACTTTCTGGTTTTCAGGTGATTACACAAGATTTAGACCTGCCCGAAAATGTTTTGATAGCATATAATATTGCGGATTTGCCATTGCTTTTGAGTAAATTGGAAAATCGTATAAATGTAGTATAATTAGAAATTTGTTATTTTTTATTAAATCATTTTAACTTTATAATGTCGTATTTTCAGTAAAAAATGTATTTTTGCCAATTACCTTACGCTATTAGTGCGTATATATGGTTGTGATTAAATTATAGTAACATTTTTTTGTACTGTATATCGAAATCGTGATGGCAAAAATGTTAAAGATGTTACTCCCTACAAAGAAACTATTATTGGTTTTGTTGGGGAGTGTTGTGTATGGCTCGGTGGCTCACGGCCAATTTGTAAATAATGGCGGATTAGTTTTTGTTAAAAACAAAACTACAGTAGCTATTAATGGCTCTTTGATAAATAAAGCAGGAATTTTGGCCAATGAAGGCCGTATTTTTGTAGGGGATAGCCTCAAAAATTATGGGAATTATCGCCACCTCAATGGTGTAGGGATAGATACTATCGTGATGACGAGTAGTAGCCCTACGGGAATATTGATGGCTGCCGCCGACACGGTGGGAGCTCTACACATTCAGGGTGGCGGACAAAAAACTTTGTCAGGCAATTTGTCGGTTAATAAATCCCTAATCCTCCAAAATGGACTGGTTAATACTTCGGCAGGAATATTAACAGTGCAAAAAAATGGCCAAATTTATGGAGGAGATAACACTGCCTATGTAGATGGCCCGATGACCTATTTGGGGCAAGGTGTGGTTCGTCGTTTTCCTGTGGGAATAGGTGGCCAGTATCATCCCGTTATCCTCAAAACAGTCGCAGGCACAAACGATAATTTTGCAATTACGTTTGAGGCCAAATCTGGAGGAACGCCTGTGTTGGGCGAATCTGTGGCCGATCTTTCCAATATTTATTGGGAGCGTAGTATTTCTAATCCTTCTAATTTTTCAGGGTACGATAGTTTGGTACTGAGCTATGCTGGCGCAACGCCCGCAGGTGCAACCAGTCCAGAGCAATATATTGTAGCGCAAAGCACTTCGCAAGATGGTGTATATCAGGGTTTGGGTAGTGGCTTTGTGAGTGGAACACTTGCTTCTGGTTTTACGCGCAATTTTTTTGACCCTATCCAAACACATTATCGTGTTGGCCGCAACAATGGCGTAAAACTCAAACTCAGAGTTGTGTTGCAAGGTGCTTATGCTGCAGGAGCTATGGACGTGAGCTTAAAGAATGGTAATTATTTGAATAATTTTCAGGCAAATAATGCAGCTACCGTTTATACGATGCCAAACCCTCTTAAGCCCATAGCGAAAATGTTGCCAAGCAAAACAGGTGCTTATTTAGCCCCTACCTATGCTGTGGACGTGATACAAATTTCGGCTCGAGCCACACCTGAGGGGCCAGATTTAGAAACGATTACGGCGTGGTTGTTGGCAGACGGGAGCGTAGTGGATTATCTGTCGGGTGGCCTAATGGACTATGTAACGTTCCCGAACCTTACGAATGGCAGTTATCATTTTGTGGTGCGCCACCGCAACCACTTGGACATCATGACAGATGACTTGGTGTCGGTTTCGACAACCCCGCCCAGCGTTTCTTATGACCTCACAGACATTGCCAATGTTTATGGCTCAGGAGCATTGTTAGTAAATTCTTCCCCCGCCGTTTATGCCATGATAGCAGGAGATAACTACAAAGCCGACGGCATGGACGAAACCAATGGCAATGACTTATTTCGTGTAAATACAGACCAAGATGCCCTGAGCGTAGGCTATTTGGATACCAATGTGAAATTTGATAATGACGTAGCTGTAAATGCTTCGGATTATACGCTTTCCTCAGACCAAAATGATAATTTATATTTCTCAACCGTGCCTTAAACTCTTACTCTAAATATAAAAATCCGTATTAACCCTATCAAAAATTTAAACATTTAATTTATGAAGCAATTATTACAACTATTACAACTATTACAACGAACTCGTTGGCTGGCAGTGGTACTGCTGCTTTGGGGCATGGCAAGCCAACAGGCCTCTGCCCAAGTAGCTTATAACTTAGAGGTGCGCGATACCGTGCGAGCGGATACATTGTATTTGACCTATAAGGTAACTAATACGGGAGCTGCTTTTACCTTTGGGAACTCCAACTTTCCTGTCAATTTTAATAGTGCATTTGTATCGGCAGTTGATTTTGCTAACCCTAAAATTCATAAGAGAGGTAAATGGGATTTTGCTAACAGTGCAGCCAATTATAACTTATTAACGGCTACTACAAGTCAGTTTGCTGGTCAAAATCGTTTGATTGTCAATATCAACCAGAAAACAGGAGGGGGGACAACAGGTGGTGTTTTATTGGCTGCTGGCGCGACGGAAGTAATTGCTGTAATTAAATTCAAAATAACGAACTGTTCTGCTTCGCCTACTATGCAGTGGCTTACGACTGGTGCTATTACAGATTTTAATAATAACAATATCAAAACTGGCGCAACGAGAATTTATCCTGCTATCACTCCTACAGCTACAACAATATCATTAGCTCCTACATTGGTAGAATCAATCTCAGGTGCAACAAGTGTTTGTGCTGGTAATATATTTCATTATCGTATAAAGAAAGAGGCTGGTTACACTTATTCATGGTTTACGACAATAGTTAGTAGCCCGTTACCTACTTTTTCTGCCCATGCAGATTCTTTGGGTTATGATACTGTGAGTGTTACTATCCCTGCTGGCGCGACTTCTGGAGATATTAAAGTAGAGGCAACTTCAGGTTCTTGTAAAGATACAGCAGCTTTGGCGGTAACGGTAAATCCAAGTTCAAGTGCGAGCTTTTTAACATCAGATACGACGATGTGTTCAGGTGCGAGTCGTGTAATGAAGGTATCCTTGAGTGGAGGCACAGGAACATGGAATTTGGTGTATAATGATGGCACAAGTGATATAAACGTAACAGGCATCACTTCTTCTCCTTATACATTTACGATAAGTCCGACTTCTACGACGATTTATACATTGAAGAGTGTAAGTAGTGGCGGTTGTGCAAGTACAGTTTCGGGTAGTGCGACGGTAACAGTGAATCCGTTACCAGTAGTGAGTGCGACTCCAACGAGTGCGACGGTATGTAGTGGAAGTGCGCCAAGCATAGTATTGAACAGTACAGGTACGACTCCAACGTATAGCTGGACAGCAGCGTTGCAGAGTGGTAGTGTAACAGGTTTTTCACTGACAGGAACAAGTAGCACGATAGCAGAGGCTTTGACGGGTTCAGGTGTAGTACGCTATACAATTACGTCGAGTGCAGGTGGATGTACGAGTAGTGCTATAACGGTAGATGTAACGGTAAATCCATTACCAACGGCAACCTTGTCAGGTAGTGGTTCAATCTGTTCGGGTGGTACTACGAGTTTGAGTGTTGTATTGACAGGTACAGGTCCATGGAATTTGCTTTACAATGATGGCACAAGTAATGTGACGGTTAATAATATATTGAGCTCCCCACATAGTATAAGTGTAAGCCCAACATCAACGACTACTTATACTTTGGTGAGTGTTAGTGATGCCAACTGTACAGGTACAGTTTCGGGTAGTGCGACGGTAACAGTGAATCCGTTACCAGTAGTGAGTGCGACTCCAACGAGTGCGACGGTATGTAGTGGAAGTGCGCCAAGCATAGTATTGAACAGTACAGGTACGACTCCAACGTATAGCTGGACAGCAGCGTTGCAGAGTGGTAGTGTAACAGGTTTTTCACTGACAGGAACAAGTAGCACGATAGCAGAGGCTTTGACGGGTTCAGGTGTAGTACGCTATACAATTACGTCGAGTGCAGGTGGATGTACGAGTAGTGCTATAACGGTAGATGTAACGGTAAATCCATTACCAACGGCAACCTTGTCAGGTAGTGGTTCAATCTGTTCAGGTGGTACTACGAGTTTGAGTGTTGTATTGACAGGTACAGGTCCATGGAATTTGCTTTACAATGATGGCACAGGTAATGTGACGGTTAATAATATATTGAGCTCCCCACATAGTATAAGTGTAAGCCCAACATCAACGACTACTTATACTTTGGTGAGTGTTAGTGATGCCAACTGTACAGGTACAGTTTCGGGTAGTGCGATAGTAATAGTTACCCCAGCCCCAACATTGACTGCACCTCCAGCAAGTGTTTGTCAAGCCTCTACTATCACACTAACTGCATCTTCATCTGTTGATTGGAGTGTAACTACGACTGGTGACGTGCAGGCCACTTTTGTAAGTGGTACATCAGCCGTTTCTTTGCTTACAGGTACAAGTACTGCTACATTACAGTTTGGTATATCTACTTTAGGAAATGCCACTGTTACGGTTACTTCTGGAGGTTGTTCTAATAGTTATACAATCGGTGTTGATGCAGGTGCAGGACTTAGTTTAAATCTTTTCCTACAAGGGTTCTATTCAGGTGCATCTATCATGACAACGGATTTGAGTGCGGGTGTGCCATCTATTTTGTCTGACCAATATTTAGCAACAGGTACATTGCCAAGTGCTGGAGAAGGTGTGCCGACAAGCCTTATGCGGGCTGGTGCATCTGTTCCTGCTGGAGCTGTTGATGTGATTCAGATAGAATTGCGTAGTGGAGGAGCTACAGGTCCTGTTGCATATACTACTTATGCTTGGTTAATGTCTGATGGTTCTATTACAGATTATAAAACTGGTGTAGGTACTAATGCAATTTTCCCTTGCTCGTTGTTACCTAATGATTATTTTATTGTGGTCAAACATCGCAACCACTTAGCTATTATGTCAAGTACTCCTGTAGCATTTAGTGCAGGTTCTACCGCTTCGTATAATTTCACGACAAGTATTGGCCAAGTATATGGCTCTGGTGCTTTAGATTTAGATGTTGGTGTAGTTGGTATGATTGCTGGTGATAACCGTAAAGACGCAAACAATGAATCTAACGGAGACGACTTTTATGATGTTTCGGTAGCTACTACTAATGGTACTGGTTTTACAGGCTCTGGTTATTTTGCTACGGATTTGAATGGTACAGGTGTCAGCAATGCGTCTGACTATAATTTATCATCGACCAACAACGATAACTTGTATTTCTCTACGGTGCCATAACAGCGCACACACAAGGCAATGGGAGAGAGGCTTTAACCCGCTTTTCTCCCAACCTCAAAATGTATTTTTAATAGCATCTTTAATTTAGTTTAAGATATGAACTTCAAAAAAATATTTTCCGCTTGTGTGTTGGCTGCCTCTACTTCGTGGGTGGCACAGGCACAGACCGCCAAAACGTTTAAGTTGGAAGTGGAACAAAGCGTACAAGACACCACTTTGCTGTTAGACTTTTTTGTACAAAAAACGACGGGTGCTGATATTCCGTTGGGTTCGTCTAACTTTGCCGTGTACGTGTCGTACCAAAACCTTGACCTTAGCCAAATGAAAAAAGTAGATACGGCGAACGGTGTTTGGGATATGTCCTTCGACCCTGCTTCGTACCGCGAAATGGGCTTAGGTGGTACGGGTACATTCGTGAACCTTACCGTAAAAAAATATACGGCAGGCACTGGTACAGGTCAGCCGATTACCGAAACGCGTAGCCGTGTAGGTCGTGTGGCTATCCCGATTACAAACCGTTGCGGTACAAACTCTATGCAATGGATTGTAGCTCCTGTGGCCATTACCAATTTTGCAGACCAAAGCATCAAGGCGCAGGCCGATTTTATTGCGCCTGCCGCAAATCAATTGCTTTGCTCTACGCCAGCCGCTCCACAGTTGGCCGCCGATGGCGCAACGTCTCTTTGCGAAGGCCAAAGCGTAGCCCTGAACGCCAACGTAACAGGCGGTGTGCAATGGTATCGTAACGGTGAGTTGATAGCGGGTGCAACTTCTGCAACTTACGTGGCAAACCAAACAGGCCAATATACAGCGCAAGCCCTTAACTGCGCTTGTACAAACAATAGCTTGAACACCATTAGCGTAGAAATGAACGCCAAGCCAGCTATCCCGACGCTTAGCGCAGTGGCCGATACGCTGTTTGCTGCCGCTGCTGCGAATTATCAATGGTATCAAGATGGTCAAATGATTGCAGGTGCAAACACTCAGTATTTTGTACCAACAGCTTCAGGCAACTATAGCGTAGGCGTAAGCAACCAATGCGGCGTTTCGATGTCCGAAACAGTGTTGTTTGCGGTGACGGGTGTCGGCAATTTGGCTTCTGCTGTGAAACTAAACGCATACCCGAACCCATTTGCAGCGCAAACACAAATTTCTTATACGCTTCAACGCAAAGGTGCTGTGAAAATCGAAGTAACCAATATGTTGGGTCAGCGTTTGGGTACGTTGGTAAACGAAATCCAAAACGCAGGCGAGCATAAAGTAATCTTCAAAGGTTCGGAACTTAGCACTGGTACTTATTTCCTAAAAGTTCAGGCCGAAGGCAAAACTGAAATCCTCAAATTGGTTCAGAACAAATAATTTTAGCCTTAGTTAAAATTATAGCCTTATACCAAAATCCCTCTTGCGTTTCGTGCGTGAGAGGGATTTTTTTGTGAAAATATCATCATTGTTTTATGAAAATTAGAGCATATCAATCCACCGACCAAGCCGCTGTCATGGAACTGCTGCGCCTCAATACGCCTACTTATTTTGCCCCAGAAGAAAGCCAAGATTTGCGCTATTATCTCGACAATGAACGAGAGTATTATTTTGTGGTAGAAGAAAATGGAACGGTGGTCGGCTGCGGTGGTTTTAATTGTGCGGATTGCCCGCCAGACACTGCCAAAATTAGTTGGGATATTTTTCACCCCGACAGTCAGGGAAAGGGTTTGGGTACTGCTTTGCTCAAATATCGGTTGGAACAATTGCAAGCAATGGGTATCTGTAATGTAGTGGTGCGTACCTCGCAGCTTGTTTATTGTTTTTATGAAAAATTAGGGTTTAAATTGGTGTATCAGCAGCCGAATTATTGGGCAGAAGGTTTTGACCTTTATCAAATGCTGCTTATCTTAGAGCAAACACCTTTTGATACACACTAAAAATTTTATATAAAGCCATGAAAATCAATAAAAGAATCCTGAATATAGGATTGCTGGTAACTTCGCTCACGGGTTATTTGGAGTGGGGCGGAGGCAACCAGACTTTTCTTTGGCAAGCAGAATGGAATGTATTGTTACAATTTTTCTTTAACCCAGAACAAGCCGCTCATCCGTTTACGCTTATCCCGATGCTGGGGCAAATATTGTTGATTATCAGTTTGTTTTCTCCGAAATACTTCCGCTTGCTTACTGTGTCGGGCATTGTGTGTATTAGCCTACTGCTTTACTTTATGTTTGCCATTAGCTTGCTTGGAATGAATACCAAAATCTTGCTTTCTACGCTGCCTTATGTGGTGCTGAGTATTTGGGCGTTGTTGCTCCAACGCAGGGCATAAACAAAAATCCCGACTAAATAAATCATTAGTCGGGATTTTTGTTTATTAGAATTTAGCTTAAAAACTAAACTGCTTCAAATTTGCTTTCCATGCGTTTACGCTCGTTAGGGTCGAGGTAAATTTTACGCATACGGATAGATTTTGGCGTGATTTCCAAATACTCATCTTTCTGAATATATTCCATACATTCTTCCAACGAGAATTGGATTTTTGGCGCGATACGCACGTTGTCGTCCGTACCAGAAGCACGCATGTTAGTCAATTTTTTGCCTTTTTGGATGTTAATTTCCAAATCGTTTTGGCGGTTGTGTTCGCCAATTACCTGACCAGCATATACTTCTTCACCTGGATCAACGAAGAACACACCTCTATCTTGGAGTTTGTCGATGGCGTAAGCCGTACCCGAACCAGTTTCCATAGAAATAAGTGAGCCGTTGATACGCTCAGGAATTGTTCCTTTGTAAGAAGCATATTCTTTGAAACGGTGGTTCATGATGGCCTCACCAGCCGTAGCGGTAAGTACGTTGTTACGCAAACCAATGATACCACGCGACGGAATTTCAAATTCAAGGTGTTGCATATCGCCTTTTGGCTCCATGATAAGCAATTCGCCTTTGCGTTGCGTAACCAATTCGATTACTTTACCTGCTGAAGTTTCTGGCACGTCCACTACCAATGTTTCGATTGGTTCAAGTTTTTGGCCGTTTTCTTCTTTGAAAAGAACTTGAGGCTGACCTACTTGCAGCTCATAACCTTCGCGACGCATCGTCTCGATAAGTACAGACAAGTGAAGGATACCACGTCCGAAAACCAAGAATTTATCTTCGCTACCTGTTTCTTTGATACGCAAAGCAAGGTTTTTCTCTGTTTCGCGGTAAAGGCGATCGCGCAAGTGGCGAGAAGTAACAAATTTACCTTCTTTACCGAAGAAAGGAGAGTTATTGATTGTGAAAAGCATACTCATCGTAGGCTCATCAATCGAGATACGTGGCAATGGTTCTGGCGTTTCGGCATCAGCTACTGTGTCACCGATTTCAAAACCTTCGATACCTGTAAGGGCGCAAATTTCGCCAGAAGAAGCAGAAGCTACTTTTTGTTTGCCTAAGCCTTCAAAAACGTGTACTTCTTTGATTTTCACTTTCTTAATAGTGCCGTCTGCTTTGCAAAGCGATACAGTAGAACCTTCTGTTACTGTTCCGCGATGTACGCGACCAATCGCGATACGACCCACAAACGAAGAGTAATCCAATGAAGTGATTTGCATTTGCAAAGTACCTTCGTGGTGTGGAGCGGCTGGGATGTGCTCAACGATAGCATCAAGCAAAGGCGTAATGCTGTCGGTTTGCGTGCGCCAATCGCTGTTCATCCAACCTTGTTTAGAAGAACCATACATCGTAACAAAATCTAATTGTTCTTCAGTAGCTCCTAAGTTGAACATCAAATCAAATACAGATTCGTGTACTTCGTCTGGGCGACAGTTTGGTTTGTCCACTTTGTTGATTACTACGATTGGTTTCAAGCCCAATTCTAAGGCTTTGCCCAATACGAAGCGCGTTTGAGGCATAGGGCCTTCAAAAGCATCCACCAACAACAAAACGCCGTCGGCCATTTTCAATACGCGTTCTACCTCGCCACCAAAGTCGGCGTGGCCTGGCGTATCTATGATATTAATTTTTACGTCTTTGTAGCGAACCGATACGTTTTTAGAAACAATCGTGATACCGCGTTCACGTTCAAGGTCATTGTTATCAAGAATAAGGTCTTCAAACTCCTGATTCTCTCTGAAGATTTTAGAAGCATGGATAATCTTATCCACTAAAGTTGTTTTGCCGTGGTCAACGTGGGCGATGATGGCAATGTTACGAAGATTTTGCATTACTATTGATTATGTTTTTCAAATCAGCCGCAAAGATAACTATTTTTTTCTGTATTCATATTATCAAACGCTTAAATTCTGTTTTACAGTAGTTTAAATAAAAAAATAAATACAAAATATCGACAACTACATTACAAAAACAGAGCTATTACTCATAAATAGCACTAATTATGTCTCTTATTTCAATGTCTATTTAATTGCAATTGTTAAATACAATTAAACAAAGAAAATATTCTTCAAAAGTGCATGAGTAAAGAATAATAGCGTTGTACTTTACAAATTAAAAAGCAAGCCTGCTTTATACGAACTTTTCGAATAGCCGCGCTGGTAAGCAAAAACCATTGCTTTTTTTGATAAAATACTACCTCCAAAACAAGATTGTTATTTCCCAATAATTTCTTTGCGATGGTTCATTCCCCAATCTGCAATCGTTAAGGTTAACTCTTTAAGTGTTTCGCCATAGGGCGTTAAGCTATACTCTACCGCAATTGGTTTGGTGTCAAGGATTTTCCGATTGATTAATTTGTTCATTTCCAAATCTTTCAACTCTCTACTAAGCACTTTGCCCGAAATACCTTCTACCTCTCTCAATAGTTCAGAATATCGCATATCTCTGAAACAAAGACATGCAACAATAGAAATTTTCCATCTACCCCCAATAACATCCATCGTGTCATGGATTGCACGTATGTTATGCTTACATGCTTTTATTGGCGTTTCTACTGTAATAAGATTCTCATCTTCCATTAGTTCAGTTATTTAGTGGTTACCCAAATGTCACTATTACTTTTGGTTGCAAAGTTACTAATTGTCTCTAATGCGTTCTACTTTTGCCCTAACAAAAATATATCAAAAATGAACTTAATAGACGATTTGAACTGGCGTTATGCCACCAAAGCTTACTCAACACAAAAAGTGAGCGAAGAAAAAATTAATTTTATCCTCGAAGCTATTAATCTTTCAGCTTCATCCACAGGATTGCAACCGTATCGTATTTTTTTGATAGAGAATAAGGAGATTCAGGCCAAATTGGGAGCTAATTCTTTTAACAAACAGATTGCAACTTCTTCTCATTTGTTAGTTTTTGCAGCCTATAATAAGGTAACTACCGATCACGTTCGTAGCCTTATTAGTTTAGCCGCCCAGAAACAAGGTGTCTCAGTCTCAGAATTAGAAGGCTTGTTTAATATGATCGACTCGTATTTTAAAACACAAACTGAAGAATGGCAAAAAAGCTGGGCAGAACGTCAAACCTATATTGCATTAGGAACAGCACTGATTGCCGCCGCTAATGCACGAGTGGATGCTACACCAATGGAAGGTTTTGATTATCAGATAGTAGATGAAGTTTTGGGATTAAATGAAAAAGATTTACATAGTATCGTAATTCTTTCGCTTGGTTATAGAGATGAAGCCAATGATTATTTAAGTTCTAAGCCGAAAATCAGAATTCCTATATCAGAAATGGTGACCAAAATTCATTAATAACACTAATCCGTATTAAAACAAAAAAGGGTAAGCCAAAAGCCTACCCTTTTTAAATAAAAATATGCAATGTTAATAAAATTTATAACGTCGGATAATCCGTAAAGCCTTTGGCATCTGCCGTATAGAAGCTATTAAAATCTGGCGCGTTGAGGGCTGCGCCTTGTTCTAAGCGTGCCACCAAATCAGGATTGGCAATAAACGGACGGCCAAAAGCCACCAAATCCGCTGCACCGCTTTCTAAGTCGGCATTGGCGCGGTCGGCATCATAGCCACCACTCAAAATCAAAGTTCCTTTGAATGCGTTGCGAATTTTTTCTACTACCGAAGCAGGCACGGCAGGCGCACCCATTGAGCTATGGTTTACCAAATGCACATACACCACACCCAATTTGTTGAGTTCTTGGGCAATGTAAGTGTTGGTTTCTTCCACGCTGTCGTAAGCTGGTTGCATGTCGTTGAAAGCACCGTAAGGCGACAAACGAACGCCCACTTTGTCAAAGCCAATGGCCTCGCCCGTAGCTTTCGCGATTTCTAACAAAAAGCGACTACGATTTTCGATGCTTCCGCCGTATTCGTCGGTACGTTGGTTGCTGGCTGGATTAATGAATTGTTCTATCAAATAGCCGTTTGCGCCGTGCAATTCTACGCCGTCAAAACCTGCCGCAATGGCATTTTTAGACGCGTTCACGTATTCGCCTACTGCTTCTTTTACTTGCGCAGTAGTCAAAGCCACAGGCACTGGGTACGGCTGCATTCCTTCGGCATCTGTCCAGATTTCGCCACCCAAACCGATAGCCGACGGCGCAACGATTTGCGCACCAGCAGGTAAGTTGGCTGCGTGCGACGCGCGGCCAGTGTGCATGAGTTGCACGAAAATATGACCGCCTTTGGCGTGTACGGCTGCCGTTACGGGTTTCCAGCTTTCGGTTTGTGCTTCTGAATACAATGCTGGAATGCGAGCATAGCCTAAGCCATTAGCCGAAGGCGAAATACCTTCCGTAACGATAAGGCCAGCGGTAGCGCGTTGTGCGTAATATTCTTTGATAAGGTCGTTAGCTACGTTGCCGATGGCGCGGCTGCGCGTCATGGGAGCCATAACGGTTTTGTTCGATAGCGTGATATTGCCCAACTTGGCAGGCGTGAATAAAGCTTTTTTGCTCATGATTGATTGCAAAATTTTTGAATGAAGAATAATTTTTACAGATTGGTTGTAGCTACATTATTTGTAACAACTTCTTTTTGCAAAATAGTTTCCTTCAATACAAAAAATTGCCTGTGCCCTTCCCAAAAATAGGGTTTTACATTGTAGCGGTATTGCTTTTTGCTGCTTTCTTTGCTTTGGCTTTTTGCGGGTTTTTCTCCAACAAATTTTTGAGTTTGCTCGTGATATACGCTACACTTTGTTTGCGGCATTCGTCCGTAAATACTTTGTTGTAATGCGGGTTACTTGGATTGGCAAACGCGTGATCAGCTTCATAAATTTTGGTTTTATATTTTTTACCAACGCTGTCCATTTTGGCTTCAAACTCATGTACTACGGCTGGCGTAATCCATTGGTCTTGTGCCGCAAAAAATCCTAACACGCTGCAATGCAACTTTTTAAGTTTCTGCGTATCGGTTTCGGGCATTCCGTAATACATCACGCAACCTTTGGCTTTTTTGCCCAACTGCAAAGCCGCTTGCAACGACCACGTTCCCCCAAAACACCAACCCAACGTTACGATTTTGGCTTTTTTGCCTGCATACGCCATCGCGCCTTCTATTATTTTTTGGGCGCGTTCGGGCTTCACGGTCTGCATATAAGCGGCGGCCTCTTCGCGCGTGGCAGCAATGTTGCCATCATAAAGGTCTATGGCCATTACGTTTACGTCTTTCAGGGATTGGGCGTACCAAGCTGCTTCGTTTTTCACGTAATCGTTTAGCCCCCACCATTCATGGAAAATAAACAAAAATTTATCGCTTTCTTGGGCTGATTTTATCAAAAAAGCATTGGCTTTTTTGCCGTCCAGCGTAATGAAAGTAATGGCTTTGCCTGCCGCGCCCGTGTACTGATACGGCAAGGGCGTTTCATGGGCTTTTACAAATTCTTTGTCCGTTGAAAAGGCCACAAAACGGCTACAACAAGTCTGTTGCGCCCAAACATTATCGGGTTGCAACCACCACAAACCCAATAAAATAAATAGTAATACTTTGCGTGTCATTTTTTTGATGTAAACTAATCTTTGGAAATAGTAAAAAAAAGCACAAGGCTTTGGGGCAAAGCTACATACAGTAAAGCATTTTGCCTAAAAGAATTTACGACAGAGAAAAAATCATGTCAAATTCTGCGAAAAGAACTAAATAATACGGTGTCGGGTTGTATTTTTGTTTAATTAAAAATCTGTTAGGCATAAGGTTATACTATCTTTTTTACAACTTTTTATCTTAAAGTAACTTTAGTCACTGTGCGGGTCGCGCTGAGGTGCCAACTTTGTGTTGTTAATGAAAGTTGATACAGTAGCTCACCCAAATATTTCAAGAAATAATTATGAAAGTAGAACAAATTTATACAGGCTGTTTGGCACAAGGTGCTTACTACATTGCCTCTGAAGGTGAAGCGGTTATCATTGACCCATTGCGCGAAATACAACCATACTTAGACCGTGCCGCCAAAGACGGAACTAAGATTAAATATATTTTGGAAACCCATTTTCATGCCGATTTTGTGAGCGGACACCTTGATTTGGCCAAAGCCACTGGCGCAACCATCGTGTATGGCCCTACGGCCAAGCCCGCTTTTGAAGCGCACGTAGCCACCGACGGCGAAGTATTGAAAGTCGGCAAAGTACAATTTAAGGTTTTGCACACACCTGGCCACACGATGGAAAGCTCTTGCTTTTTGCTTATCAATGAAGCGGGCAAAGACGAAGCCGTTTTCACAGGTGACACGCTTTTCATTGGCGATGTAGGCCGCCCAGACCTTGCCCAAAAAGCCGCAAACCTCACACAAGAACAATTAGCCGCGTTGCTTTACCATTCGCTCCGCGATAAAGTAATGACACTGGCCGACGAAGTAATCGTTTACCCAGCGCACGGTGCGGGCAGTGCTTGCGGCAAAAACATGAGCAAAGAAACAGTTTCGACCATTGGCGAACAAAAAGCGAAAAACTACGCTTTGCGTGCCGACATGACCGAACAAGAATTTATAGCAGAAGTAACCGATGGCCTTTTGCCTCCACCAGCCTATTTCCCGATGAACGTGGCCATGAACAAATTGGGCTACGACAGCATCACGGAAGTACTCAAACGTGGACTTACACCACTTTCTCCAAGTGCGTTTGAGGCGGCAGCCAACGAAACAGGTGCGATGATTTTGGACGTGCGCAAAGCCGCAGTGTTCAAAGATGGTTTTATTCCGAATGCCATTAACATCGGCTTGGACGGACAATTTGCTCCTTGGGTTGGTGCTTTGATTCCTGACGTAAAACAACAAATCCTGCTTATAACCGAAGTGGGCGGAGAAGAAGAAGCCATAACACGTTTGGCGCGTGTAGGTTACGATTATGTAATCGGCTACTTAGAAGGTGGTTTCGAAGCTTGGAAAACAGCAGGCAAAGAAGTAGATACGGTTACGCGCATTACCGCCGACGAGTTTGCTAAAGGCTTTGCGAACGAAGCACTTGTCATTGATTTGCGCAGACAAGGCGAATACAGTGCCGAACACTTAGATGGCGCAAAAAATATTCCGCTTGACTATATCAATGAGCATTTGGCGGAGTTCCCGAAAGATACGCCTTTCACGATTCACTGCGCAGGCGGTTATCGCAGCATGATTGCGGCTTCTATCCTCAAATCGCGCGGTTGGTCGAACTTCAAGGAAGTAGAAGGCGGCTTTGGAGCGATTAGCAAAACCAATGTTCCCAAAACAAACTTTGTTTGTCCAAGTACATTGAAATAAACAGAAGAGATTTTACTCAAAACTAAATGTATATCCAAAATAACAAAAACGATGGCAATTGATTTTAAAGGAATGGTAGCACAAGGTGCGACTATCTTAGACGTTCGTACACCAGAAGAATACAGCGAAGGCCACATCGAAGGTTCTATCAATATTTCGGTGGACAAAGTAGGGACAGAATTAGAGCGTATCAAAGGCATGAAGCAGCCCATTATTACGTGTTGCCGCAGCGGCGGACGTAGCGGAATGGCAACTTCGGTGCTCACTTCGCAGGGCATGGAATCGTACAACGGCGGCCCTTGGAACGTGCTACTAAGCCAAATCCAATAATATTGTTTTTTGTGTTTTCTAAATTGATTCGATAAAAGATGAAAAAGCCTTCTTGCAACAGCAAGAAGGCTTTTTCATCTTTTATGTCTGATTATTTCGCCAGTGCACCCGATGATACGCACTGCAGTGCGTATTTACTAAGTCTATGCTCCTAAACATTAAAGCCGCCAACTTCGTCATAAATGAAGTTGGCGGCTTTAAAAAGTGTAAAATATTAATTATAAATGGATTACCCGTTCATTGAAATTAAGAACTCGGCATTACTACGCGTGAATTTCATTTTGTCTTTCAAAAATTCCATTGCCTCGATAGAGTTCATGTCGGCCATGTGCTTGCGCAAAATCCAAACACGATTAAGTTCTTCTTTGTCCATGAGCAAATCCTCGCGGCGTGTTCCCGAAGCAGGCACGTCAATGGCAGGATAAACACGTTTGTTGGCCAATTTGCGGTCGAGTTGCAATTCCATGTTGCCTGTGCCTTTAAATTCCTCAAAGATAACTTCGTCCATTTTCGAGCCAGTTTCGATAAGAGCCGTCGCGATGATGGTCAGCGAACCGCCATTTTCGACATTACGCGCCGCCCCAAAGAAACGTTTTGGTTTGTGTAAAGCGTTGGCATCTACACCACCCGACAAGATTTTGCCAGACGAAGGCGCAGTAGTGTTGTAGGCACGTGCCAGACGCGTAATCGAATCCAAGAGGATAACGACATCGTGGCCACATTCTACCATGCGTTTTGCTTTTTCCAACACGATGCTTGCCACTTTTACGTGGCGTTCGGCCTGCTCATCAAACGTAGAAGCAATTACTTCGCCTTTCACGCTGCGCATCATATCCGTTACCTCTTCTGGGCGTTCGTCGATGAGCAACACAATCAAATAAACTTCTGGGTGATTTTTGGCAATGGCGTTTGCTATTTCTTTGAGCAATACGGTTTTACCTGTTTTGGGTTGCGCCACAATCATACCGCGTTGGCCTTTGCCGATAGGCGCGAAAAGGTCAAGGATACGGGTAGAATATTGGTCGGGCGTAGTGCTCAGATTTAACCGCTCGTTGGGGAACAAAGGGGTAAGATATTCAAAGGGAATACGGTCGCGGATTTCGTCGGAGGTTTTGCCGTTGACGGTATCCACGCGCAAAAGCGCGAAATATTTTTCGCCTTCTTTTGGCGGGCGTATTGGACCTCTCACGGTGTCGCCAGTCTTGAGGCTAAACAATTTCACTTGCGAAGGCGAAACATAAATATCGTCGGGGCTAGCCAAATAGTTATAATCAGCCGATCGCAAAAAGCCGTATCCTTCTGGCATCATTTCCAAAACCCCTTCGCTGGTAACCATTCCATCAAACTCGCGAATATTTACGGGCAATTGCACAGGAATAGGCGGCGCGGCAACTACTGCAACAGGAGCAGGCAGAGGCACAACGGGCATCTCTACGTCTTGGGCAGGTGCAAGAGTTGGTGCGGCAGGTGTTGGCGTTTCGGGTGTTGTGTCGCGGGAAGCACGAATGGCGCGGTCTTTTTCACGCAAATATTCGCGTTGAGCTTCTCTTTGCGCTTCACGGAACGCTTCACGTTCTTTGTTACGTTGCTCTCGGCGTTCTTGGTTGGCCGAAGGAGGTGTGGGAGGAGCGGCAGGCGGAACACTCGTGTCGCCGAATGCCGTCATGATTTGGTCTATGTCGTTGGTAAAGCTGGCCAACAAATCTTCTGTTTCGGCAATGTTGATAGGCGGAAGCGTAGAAGGATCTTTGTCGCGAGGCTTAAATGTTTCACTATCAGAATTATTGCTTTGATTATCAGAAGATTGTACGTTTTCGCGCTTGATGCGTTGGCGTATTCTTGGCGGTTGAGCAGGATTGTGTTCTGGTTCGTTTGGTTGTTGTTGTTCTGCCACTACTTCTTCATTTTCTACGGGTGTATTGGCTAAAGGAGGCAATGGGGGCGTTTTGGCTTTCAGTTCGCTTTCTGGTAATATGGATTGTTGGTCTAAAATTTTATAAATGAGTTCGTTTTTGGCTAATTTTCTAAAATTCTTAACGCCAAGCGTTTCTGCAATGTCTTTCAGTTCGGCAAGCAATCTGTCTTTTAATTCTTCGATGTTATACATACGAAAGTGCTGGAATGTTTGAATGGGAATGAATATGAAATGATGCGACCCAAACACAGCGTTTAGTTTACGATGAGCTGTGTTCGAGATAATATTTTGATTTGATTTTTTGTTTTATGGCCTAAGAAACCGTTACCCTGAATATTCCTAATGTCAAAAAAGCCCAAGTAAAGGAATATATGACGGGGTAAGAAGGCTAAACAATTTTACTTTGATGAAAAAAACTGTTGGGCTACGATTCGCCCGACTGAAGTTAAGTCTGGACAAAAGTATAAATGCCTACGCAATTTGTCAAGAGCTTTGCATTCAAAAAGGCTCATAAAAGAAACAAATTTTCTTTTTTTGTATGAAAACCAGTTTATTATGGGTCATTATTACCCAAAAGCTATTTTAATTGAGCATGATAAGTTGAAAAAAAGCATTTTTTGCTTTCTTAGGCTATGTTTTTTTTGTAGGTTTGACATACTTAGATATATCTGTAACCAAAATCTGCGACGACAATGGAAGAATTAAATATTGATATTGAAGCTGAAAATAAAGAGATCGTACGTCGTTATCGGAAATTAGTTACGCTAGCGCGTCCCACCTTCAAAAAAGGTGATGCCGAAATGGTACGGAAAGCGTTTAAGTTTGCATTGGAGGCACACAGCGGGACACGTCGCAAATCAGGCGAGCCATACATTTATCACCCCATTGCCGTAGCACAAATTGCGGTAGAAGAAATCGGATCGGGGCCAACCTCGATTATTGCAGCACTGCTGCACGATGTAGTAGAAGATACTGACTGGGAACTCAAGGATATAGAACGCGAATTTGGCGCGAAAGTAGCCCAAATCATTGATGGGCTTACCAAAATTTCGGGCGCGTTTACACCGGGTTCGTCCCAACAGGCCGAGAATTTCCGTAAGATGTTGCTCACGCTCACCGACGATGTGCGCGTGATTCTGATCAAACTCGCCGACCGCCTCCACAATATGCGCACGCTGGAAAGTATGCAGCGCAATTCACAACTCAAAATCGCTTCCGAAACCATTTATCTATACGCGCCACTGGCGCACCGCTTAGGCCTATACGCCATCAAAACGGAGCTGGAAGACCTTTATCTAAAATACACAGAACCTGCGGTTTATAAAGAAATTTCTGATAAAATAAAGCAAACCAAAGCAGCGCGTACCAAGTTTATTAAAGATTTTATTGCACCCATCGACAACGAGTTGAACAAACAAAACTTTAAGGTAACCATCAAAGGCCGCCCCAAAAGTATTCACTCGATTTGGAACAAAATGCGCAAGCAAGGCATTCCGTTTGAGCAGGTGTACGACCTTTTTGCCATTCGCATTATCATCGACACGGCCTACGAACACGAAAAAGCCGACTGCTGGAAGGTTTATTCTATCGTAACGGATTATTATATGCCTAGTCCCGAACGCCTCCGCGACTGGGTGAGTACGCCAAAAAGTAACGGCTACGAATCCTTGCACACAACCGTAATGAGCAAAGCAGGCCAATGGGTAGAAGTGCAGATTCGGACGCAACGCATGGATGACATCGCCGAAAAAGGTTACGCCGCACACTGGAAATACAAAGACGCACAAACAGGCAACCACAGCCCCGCCACACGCGAATCTGGTATTGAACAATGGATTGGAAAAGTACGCGAAATGATTGAGCAAAACGACTCCAACGCCATCGACTTTGTCAATGACTTCCGTAGCAACCTATTCAACGACGAAGTTTTTGTTTTTACGCCAAAAGGCGATTTGAAAGTATTGCCTGCAGGTTCGTGCGTGTTGGATTTGGCTTTTGATATTCACAGCCAAGTGGGCGCGCGATGTATCGGGGCAAAAATCAACCAACGTTTAGTTCCCATCAACTCTAAACTGAGCAATGGCGACCAAGTCGAAATCCTAACCTCGACCAAACAACGCCCTTCTGCGGACTGGCTTAAGTTTGTAGTAAGCTCTAAGGCTATTTCCAAAATAAAAGAAGTATTGCGCGAACATACTCGTTCCCAAATTTCGGAAGGCCGAGATATTGTAGAACGAAAACTCAAACAATTTAAAATTACGCTCAGCGACGAGATTCAGAATCAACTCAAATCATTTTTTTCGCAGAAAACGCCGCAAGATTTGTTCCTCAAAATTGCGCAAGGAACAATAGACCCCAAAGAACTCAAACGTTTTAAAGAAGCCCGCGACGAAGGTTTTCCGCGCCCTGTGCCCGCAGGTGCTGCTGCGTCGAGTGCGGCCCCACTATTGGACGGCAAATCCATCGAGCGCGAACTAAGACGTACTCAAGGAACTGATTTTTTGGTGATTGGGAGAGGTGATAGCAAAATTGAATATGCGTTGGCCACGTGCTGCAACCCGATTGCTGGCGACACGATTTTTGGGTACGTTACTTCCACTGGCAGCATCAAGATTCACCGCACGAGTTGCCCGAATGCTCCCGAAATGATGGCGCAACACGGATACAGGATCCTGAAAGCACAATGGGCTTCGCAGCAAGACAGTTCTTATTCGGTAGGGCTGAAAGTAATGGGAACAGATCGCATTGGCTTGGTAAGCGATGTTACAAAAGTTATTTCTCAACAACTCAAAGTAAATATGGAATCTATTGCACTTAAAACGACAGACGGCGTGTTTGATGGCGAAATTGTGCTAAGTGTGCAAGATACGGACCACCTCAACGAACTGATTCATTTGCTTTCCAAAGTGGAAGGTGTGGTGAATGTGAGTCGTTTTGATGTTTAATTCAATAAATTTCAGGAAGTTGCATCCCAATTCTTTATCATAAAATCGGTATGCAACTTTATTTTTGGTTGGAATGAAAATCCTCTACATTCATCAGTATTTTTTTACGCCACAAAGCGACGGGCGCATACGTTCGTACCATTTGGCCAAAGCCCTTGTAGCCGAAGGCCACACGGTAGAGCTTATCACTTCCCACAATGCTCCCGACTATCAGCACGCCGACGTGGAAGGCATTAGCGTACATTATTTGCCGATTTTTTATGATAACGCGTTGGGCAAATGGCAGCGCATCAGGGCGTTTGCGGCTTTCGTGTGGAAATGCTACCGATTGGCCAGCCGCCAAAAAGCAGATGTATGTTTTGCCACGTCCACGCCGTTGAGTATTGGCATTATTGCGCTGTTGCTCAAATGGTTGCATGGTATTCCGTACATTTTTGAGGTGCGCGACTTGTGGCCAGAAGCCCCGATACAGCTGGGGTTTTTCCGCAATCCGTTTTACAAAAAAGTGTTGCGTGGCCTCGAAAAAATTATTTATCAAAATGCCCGCCATGTAGTAGCTCTTTCGCCGAGTATGGCCGACGGCGTGCGCAAAGTTTGCCCGCAAGTGCCAGTTTCCGAAATTCCGAACATGGCCGACACGGAGTTTTATCAGCCTACCACCAACCCAAAAGGCGAGCAACTTTTGCACAAATTTTCTTTAGATAAAATACTGACCATCACGTATATCGGCACGTTTGGGAAAGCTAACGACCTACGGCAATTTCTTGGCTTGGCGCAATGGTGGCAAACGAACGCGCCTTATCCCGCGCAATTTGTGTTGGCGGGAGCGGGGGCGGAACGGCCTTTGCTGGAGAATTTTATACAAGAAAATCAGCTTCAAAACGTGCGATTGCTTGGACACCAAAACCGCATGCAGGTGCGTGAGTTGCTGGCTGTCAGCGACTTTTCGTATATCAGCTTTGCGCAATATCCGATTTTGCAGACCAATAGCCCCAACAAATTTTTTGATTCGATAGCCGCAGGCTTGCCCTGCCTTATCAACGTGCAAGGTTGGATTTTGGAGGAAATCCGCCGCGCCAACTGCGGTTTTTATGCCGATCCCGAAAATCATGCTCACACTTTTGAGCAAATCCATCAGCTTTGGCAAAAGCCCGAAGCCTATGCCCAAATGCGCCAGAATGCTCGCTTGCTGGCCGAAAATAAATTCAGCAAGGCACAAGCTATACAAAAATTTGTAGCTTTGTTCCGCTAAAATAACAGTGCTACACAGCACTTCAAGGACTTATTTTTTTACCTAAAACATTATGAAAAATTACCCTTTCTATATAACCGAAGAAAGTCTTAACTTTTTTATAACCAATGCCTTAGCTGAAGACATTGGCGAAGGCGATCATTCTACGCTGGCCTCTGTGCCTGCCGATGCCCAAAATCAAGCCAAACTCATCGTAAAAGCCGACGGCGTGTTGGCGGGCGTGGAAATGGCATTGCGCGTGTTTGCGGCAGTGGACAAAGACTTGAAAGTAGAAGTATTGTTACAAGACGGCGCGGCGGTCAAATATGGCGATATTGCCTTTGTGGTGCGCGGCAAAGCCCAGTCTATTTTGAGTGCGGAGCGTCTGGTACTCAACTGTATGCAGCGCATGAGCGGCATTGCCACGTACACGCACCGACTCACGCAACTCATCGACGGCACGTCGGCCAAGCTATTGGACACACGCAAAACAACGCCTAATTTCAGGATTGCGGAAAAATGGGCGGTACTGATTGGTGGCGGTTGTAATCACCGATTCGGGCTTTTTGATATGGTTATGCTCAAAGACAACCACATCGACTACGCGGGCGGCATCACGCAGGCCGTAAAAGCCACGCAAGCCTATTTGGAAAAATTGGGCAAGCCCTTGGCTATTGAGGTGGAAACGCGTAATTTGGAAGAAGTGAAAGAAGCCTTGCAAGTGGGCGGCGTGGCGCGTATCATGCTCGACAACATGAGTCCTGAGCTGATGGCGCAAGCCGTACAAATCATTGACCACCAATGCGAAACGGAGGCTTCGGGCGGCATTACGGAACAAACTATTCGGATGGTGGCACAAACGGGTGTAGATTTTATTTCGGTGGGTGCACTGACGCACTCGGCGGGTAGCCTCGACATGAGTCTAAAGGCTTTTTAAAAGATTATTATCTAAAAGAATAGGTTCGTTTTTGATATTATCCCCTAAAAACACTGCTGCCTTCCCAAAAAAATCGGGAAGGCAGTTAGTGTATCCATTTTATAAACCTAAACCTTTTAAGATGAGAAATTTTACTTTCGCATCTTTACTCTCTAAAACTTTCTTTACGGCAAGTACAATCCGTTCAGAACATGAGCAAAGCTAAAGTAAATAAGATATTGGTTTATTCTAATTAGGTGAAATGATATGTTTGCTCGGTGAAATGTCGTTTTTGCTCGACGAAATTCAAAATTTCTCGAAAACGCACAACTTTAGTTCTCTATTTTCCAAAAACGTATTCCGCAATAAACGTAGCGGCTTCCCTGCCATCAAGGGCGGCAGTAACCACTAAATCCGCGCCGCGCGTAGCATCGCCACCCGCAAATACGCCTTCTATGCTGGTTTGTTGTTGCTCGTTGGTCAGAATCGTACCGTAAGGTGTGGTTGTAATGCCGTTATCGGTCAGGAACTGTAATTGCTCGTTGTTGAAACCCAAAGCCAAAATCACGACATCAGCCTCCATAAGTGTCTGTTGGTCTGCTATTTCTGCTAAATATTCTTTGCCCGTTTCTGCATTTTTTTGCAAAGTCGTTTCTACAAAAAACATTCCTTGCAGCTTGCCTTCTGGCGTTACGTCAAAGGCTTTAGGAGCTTTGTTGTACAAAAACTCTACGCCTTCTTCTTGTGCTGCCTTAAATTCTTTGGTGCTGGCAGGCATAGAGGCTTCATCGCGGCGATAAACACACGTAACACTGCTTGCGCCCTCACGCACCGACGTACGCACGCAGTCCATTGCGGTATCACCGCCACCAACCACTACTACGCGTTTGCCTGCTACGCTATATTTTTTGTCCGAACGTTTCCCCAACTGTTTCTTTTGGGCGTTGGTCAGGAACGGAACGGCCATAAACACACCGTCAGAGTTATAACCTTCGTAAGTAAGCAACTTGCCTTCCGTTGCCCCGACAGCCAAAAATACGGCATCGTATTGGCGGCGCAGGCTCTCAAACGTAATGTCTTTGCCAATCTCCGCGTTTAGGTGCAACTCCATACCCGCTTCCAAAAGCCACTGTATGCGGCGCGTAACGGCTTCTTTTTCGAGTTTAAAACTCGGAATGCCATAAATAAGCAAACCGCCCGCCTCGTCGGCTTTCTCATAAATGACAGGCCTGATGCCCGCTCTGAGCAAAAACGTAGCACACGAAAGCCCCGCAGGTCCCGAACCAATGATGGCTACTTTTTTGTCGGAAAGTGTTTGCGGAAATTCGGGTTTAAGGCCTTTTTCAAAACCTGATTCGCTAATAAAAACCTCTACCGAACCAATCGAAACCGCGCCATAATCTTCGTTGAGCGTGCAAGCTTTTTCGCAAAGGCGGTCGTGCGGGCAGATTCTACCCAAAATCTCAGGAAAAGGCGATGTTTCGTTGGATATATCAAAAGCCGATTGATGTTCTTTTTCGGCAATGTATTTGAGCCATTGAGGAATATTGTTGTTGAGCGGGCAGCCCAAAGACGTACAAAACGGAATGCCACATTGAATACAACGACTTGCTTGCGATTCGGCGGCGGCAGTGTTGTAGCGTTCGTATATTTCATCAAAGTTGGCCAAACGTTCTTTGACTGGCTTCACTTCGGGGTCAAGGCGATTTGTCTTGGTATATTCGTACATAAGAAGGAAGATGTTTGCAAGAAAAATAACTAATGCTTGGCTAATTGGTGCGAAAGCAAATATACAAACAATTCTGACTAAGTCCCTAAAACAATGCAGAAGGCCACTTTCCGAAAAACATGACAGAAGAAAGTTTGTATAATAACTGTTTTGTTGAAATTTATGCCAAAAAGACAGTTTAACGAGTCTCCTTTTGCTTATTTTTATGTGTATTGTATTCAAACAAAAAAACGCCAACCACTTATTAGAGTAGTTGGCGTTTTTTTATAAAATATAAAAAATTAGGCTGCAGCCACTGCTTTGGCTTTTTGTTGTTGCATATAGCTATTGAGCCAATAAATCAGCCCCAAAGCCACCAACATACTGCCAATGACCGTATAGCCCAACAGCGGATAATTTCCCAACGAGCCATCAGGATTTTGCACCACGATAAGCCCCGCCACAAACGAGGCCACACCGCCCGAAATTTGTTGTACGGAGGAGTTTACACTCATAAACGCGCCTCTGTCTTGTGGAGCTGGCACTTCCGACACCAATGCCGAAGCCGAAATCATGCGGGCATTAATTCCCACAAACATCACCACCGAAACGGCAATACAAACCCACAGCGGCGTAACGCCAAAGTGCGTGTAAACAGCCACCATGCTCAGGCCTATAAACGTACCGATAGCAAACACGGGAAAACGACCGATTTTGTCGGACAAAAGCCCAATAATGGGCGAAACAATCATGGTAGAAACACCCGTAATGCCATAAATCCAAGGCAGGTCTTCCATCGGAATTTTTAAGTTGTTGGTAGTGAATGTACTACCAAACGGCATGAGCATAAAACCGCCCGTTGCCAAAAGTGTGGTAGCCACAAATGCACGCAAATAATAGCTGTTCGAAACGGTTGTAAATAAGTGGTGCAGCGGGTGGCGGTCAAGTTTTTGCAAATGCAAATGGCCTTCGATGGGTTTCATGTAAACCATAATCACTACGCCCAACACAATACCCAAGCCCACAATTACCCAAAACGGAACGTGCCAGTTGTAGGCGTTGGCCAACGAAAGACCGATTGGCAAACCCAAAATCTGACTTGCAGCAAAAGCCATTTGTACGGCAGCCATCACGCGGCCACGCATTTGCGGAACAAACAAATCGGTGATAATGGCAAATGATACTGAGCCAATTACGCCCCCAAAAATGCCCGTGATGATACGCGCCATCAGCAGAAACTCGTAGCTGGTAGCCATCGCGCAAAGGCTTGTGCCAAACAAAAAGCCCACATAAAAAAACATCAAGAATTTTTTGCGGTCGAAGCGGTCGGCAAAACCTGCGGCCAAAAGCCCAGATGCTCCCGCACTAAACGCATAGCCCGACACGACCGCGCCAAACTGCCCCGTCGTGATGTGCATTTCGGGCATTAGGATAGCTCCCAGTGGCGAGAGCACCATAAAATCAAGGATAATGGTAAATTGCAAAAGAGCCAAAATAATGACAATAAACAACTGATAACCAGTGAATTTGTCAGCATTGGCAGAAGGAGAAGTTTTCATTTTATTTGATGTTTCTGATTCGTTTTGATAGAAAATTAGTCGGGCAATTCTTCACAAAAAAAGCCTTTGCCCTGAAGATATTGGATAATAGTGGGAGCATCTACCGCGCCGCCAGCTTCTACGCGTAGCACGCGGTCGGTATCGTCCAATGCAATGTTACATTTTTGAACGAAAAAAGATTTCCGCAAGAAACTGCAAATCGCGGCAGCTTCGTTGGCACAATCAATATTAGTCCGAAAAACTAATACGTCTGGTACAGAAGATAAGCCATTGATGTTCATTGATGAAAACAGAAGGAAAATGTTAGCCAAATAATAAGGGAGAGAGATAATAACTTGTTGGGTGAGAGTGCTTTGATAACCAATTCGAGTGTTTGGTCAAGTATTTCGTCGGTGAGCGTAAACGGAATGTGGCCTAAGGCGCGGCCTGCGGTATGAAAATACAGCAAGTTGTACAACGGTGCAAAAGCCACCGACCAATACACAGGTAACGACAAGGTAATTACTTCGTTGTTGCGCTGGGCGTTGGCCACAAAACCGCTCATTTTTTCCGAAAACTCTTTGCTAATCGTTTGCTTGACTACGCCGTGATAAGGCGAGTTTTTGATTTGCTCAAAAAACTGCACTGCAATCGGATTTTTCATCCAATAACTGGCGCGGTTTTTCCATTGTAGGCGCAATCCGTCGGCAAAAGACATTTCGGACGAAAATCCTTCTAAGGCCGCTTCGGTCATTTTCAGGCCTTCTTCTACGCCAATTTGCGTAATGAGGTCGTCTTTATCGCGGTAATAAATGTATAGTGTGGCAGGAGAAACGCCAGCCGCTTTGGCCAACTTCTGCATACTAAATCCGTTAAAACCTTCTATTACAAGCATTTCGAGTGCTTTTTCGCGCACCAAATTTACCTTGCTTTCGTCTCTTGTTCTCATAGCGGCAGCAAAGATAAATGAATGTTTGTTTACTTTTAAAATTTTTCAGCAAAAAATAAAAAAACCGAGCAAGATGACCTTACTCGGTTGGTATGAATTATTTACATGTCGTTGCTTTTTTGTAGTCCGCAGAATCAATGGAATAGCGTAGTGTATATGACCGTTGATTGACCAACTCCTTCGTATAATTATCGTATTCTTCAAGGCTGAAAACGCCATTACCTCCAAATGTTCCTGACGAGAAGTCTTTGAAATAAACTGTGCATTTATTTTCACCAAAAGAAATGGATACAGTATCGCCAATAACATTTCCTATAGATTCACCATGAAACGGATTGGGCAATTCTCCTTTTTCATCAATCCTCACGGAATCTTGTGGGTTGATAAGAAAGGAAGAAGAATTGTAATGATTCTTCACATTTAGCTGTATTGTTTCTGGTAATGTATTTTTGTATATATATGTTGCTGATCTAATGGGCAGTTCTGTTATCTCGTTACCACAACTAACCATCAAACTAATTCCAGTAAGCAAAGAGAGCATCCAAGTTGTTTTCTGTAGCATTGTTATATTTTGTTAGAAGGTTGATTTAAAATAAAAACAACCGAGCAAGATGACCGTACTCGGTTGGTATGAATTATTTACACGTCGTTGCTTTTTTGTAGTCCGCAGAATCAATGGAATAACGCAGCGTATATGACCGTTGATTGACTAAATCCTTCGTATAATTATCGTATTCTTCAAGGTTGAAAACGCCGTTACCTAAAAATGGACCTGATGTGTACTTTCTTTTGTAAGAAATACAGGTGTTATTAGCAAATTTAATAACAACAGAATCGCCAGTTCTATGCAATAACTCATTTCCCAAAAAAGGATAAACGCTGGGGCTTCCACTATAGGAAAAGACCACAGAATCTTTATATCCCAATGGGTATTGGATTGAAGATTTTTTTTCTGGGTCATAAATTTCCAAATCAATAGGGCTACTAAAAGTATTGAAATACACATAATTAGCCTTTCCGACAGGTTCGTCTCCTTCCCCTTTTTTACAAGACACTAAACTAATTCCAATAATCAAAGAGAGCATCCAAGTTTTTTTCATAATGAAGGTTTTTATAAAAATAATACTAACGTGGCAAATCTATAAAATTAAAACTTCAAAAAAAACGACATGGCAACGCATAACCAATTATATTTGTTGCCTCAAAAAACTTGATGTGCACTTCGTGGGCGCATCGGCCTTGTCTGAAGTTCTAAAATCACAAAAATAAATCGTATGCACATCGCTATCGCTGGCAATATTGGCGCAGGCAAAACTACGCTTGCTTCCAAATTAGCCCAACATTATGGCTGGGAAGCGCACTTTGAAGCTGTGGATAACAATCCGTATCTGTCTGATTTCTATGAAGATATGAATCGTTGGTCTTTTCATTTGCAAATCTTTTTTCTCAATAGCCGCATTGCGCAAATCCATCACATTCGCAACAGCCAAAATCCTATTATTCAGGACAGAACTATTTACGAAGATGCTTATATTTTCGCTAAAAATCTGCATGATTCGGGGCTAATGACTTCCCGCGACTACCAAAATTATCTGGGGATTTTCAATACCATGCACAATTTTATTCAGCCGCCCGACTTGCTGATTTACTTGCGTGCCGACTTGCCCAAACTCGTGGGTCAAATCGAGAAACGTGGCCGCGACTACGAAAACAATATTCGTTTGGAATACCTCAAAAACCTTAACAAGCATTACGAAGACTGGATTTCCACGTACAAAGAAAGCCGCTTGTTGATTATAGACGTGAATCAACTCGACTACGCCGCACGCGCCGAAGATTTGCAATTGATTATCCAGAAAGTAGATGAATCGTTGGCACAAATTGCCTAACGTGCTGTATATCAATAAAAAAAACGTTATAGGTTTCTGGAATCTATAACGTTTTTTTGCTATATAAAAAAGGAAATTAAAGGCGTTGCATCACTTGTTTGATGGTCTGTGTTTTCCACGCTGCAAATGTTCCTTCTTTGATTTTCTGGCGTGCCTGTTGCACCAAATGCAGATAAAACGACAGGTTTTGAAGGCTGGCAATTTGCATTCCCAAAATCTCCTCGCTAATAAACAAATGGCGAATGTAGGCCTTCGTATAAAACGAGGAAACGTAACCGTCCAGTCCTGGGTCTAAGGGGCTAAAATCGTTTTTCCATTTTTCGTTGCGAATATTTACAATGCCTTGTGTGGTGAAAATCATGCCGTTACGACCGTTGCGCGTTGGCATTACACAATCGAACATATCCACGCCCAACGCGATTCCTTCCAAAATATTGGCTGGCGTACCCACACCCATTAGGTAGCGAGGTTTGTCTTTTGGCAAAATATCGCACACCAATTCCGTCATTTCGTACATATCTTCGGCAGGTTCGCCCACCGACAGGCCGCCGATGGCGTTGCCTTCGCGGTTTTGTTCGGCTATAAATTCGGCGGAGGCTTTGCGCAAATCTTTGTATGTGCTGCCTTGTACGATTGGGAACAGCGTCTGAGAATAACCATATTTTGGTTCGGTGCTATCAAAACGCGAAATGCAACGTTTGAGCCAGCGATGCGTCATGTCCATAGACTTGCGGGCATATTCGTAGTCGCAAGGATAGGGCGTACATTCATCAAAAGCCATCATAATATCCGCGCCGATAGTGCGCTGAATGTCCATGACACCTTCGGGCGTAAAAATATGCTTCGAACCGTCGATGTGCGATTTGAAAGTTACGCCTTCTTCTTTGATTTTGCGCGTACCCGAAAGTGAATATACTTGATAACCACCACTATCCGTCAGGATTGGTCGGTCCCAACCATTAAATTTGTGTAAGCCGCCAGCCTGTTCCAGCACCGACAAGCCAGGGCGCAAATACAAATGGTAAGTATTGCCTAATATGATTTGGGCTTTAATATCTTCTTTTAGTTCGCGTTGGTGAATGGCTTTTACGGAAGCCGCCGTCCCGACAGGCATAAAAATCGGCGTTTCGATTGTGCCGTGGTCGGTAGTGATAAGCCCTGCACGTGCTTTGCTGCCTGCGTCTTGGGCTTCTAATTTGAATTGCATAAATCTTTGAAAAAGTAAATTTTTGTTTTAATAAAATCTTAGGCTTTCAACTCGAACTGCAGCTTGATGAGGTTGGCGTAAAGGCCGCTGTCGTTGGTCAAAAGTTGTTCGTGTGTGCCTTGTTCAATGATGCGCCCTTCGTTGAGTACATAAATCGTATCTACTTGGCGAATCGTGGCCAAACGGTGCGCGATAATGATTGTCGTGCGGTTTTTCATTAGCTCATCGAGAGCGGCTTGTACGAGTTTTTCGGATTCGGCATCTAATGAACTGGTCGCTTCGTCCAGCACCAATACCGCAGGATTTTTGAGAATGGCACGCGCAATGGCGATGCGTTGGCGTTGGCCACCCGAAAGTTTGATACCGCGTTCGCCTACAATTGTTTCCAAGCCTTCGGGGAAAGCCGAGATAAAATCCCAAGCGTTGGCCTTACGCGCCGCGTCTTGTACTTGCGCTTCGGTCGCTTCTGGCAAGCCGTAAGCAATGTTTTCGCGAATTGTTCCCCCAAAAAGCATTACTTCTTGTGGCACTACACCAATGTTACGGCGCAATTCTGTAATGTTATAATCTTTAATATTTTTATCGTCCACCGAAATAAAGCCGCTTTCCAGTTCGTAATAGCGCGAAAGCAACTGCACGATGGTTGATTTGCCCGCGCCACTGTGTCCGACTAACGCCACTTTTTTACCTGCTTCCACTTCAAAACTAATGCCTTTCAGAATTTGTACGTCCGCGCGTGATGGATAGCTAAAACGCACATTATCAAAACGAACCGAACCGTTTACGCGTGTATTTGGCACGTTGTCGGCCAAGTCGATTTCGGATTTTTCTTCCAAAATTTCCAAAATACGCTCAGATGCGCCAATGGTTTTTTGGAGTTGGCCGTACATGTCGCCCATGCCACCGACAGCCGCCCCAATAAACACCGTGTACATCACAAAGGCCACCAAATCGCCAATCGTGATGAGGTTGTCTTGCACGAGTCCCAAACCGTACCACATAACCAACACGATACCGCCAAAAATCGCGAAAATGATAAACGAAATAAATCCGCCACGAAACATGGCCGTGCGCAACGCATTTTGTAACACTTGGTCAAGGGTTTTGCGGTAGCGCGACACTTCAAAAACTTCGTTGGTGAAGGCTTTTACAATATTGATCGCCTGCAAGGTTTCTTCGGCTACTACGTTGGCTTCGGCGAGTTGGTCTTGCGACTTTTTGGAAAGTGTACGAATGTATTTCCCGAAAATAATCGCGCCAATCACAATGAACGGAAACGAGGACAACATGACCAGCGTCAGGCGCGTAGAAATGAAGAAAATAAAAAATACACCGCCTACGAGCGTAACTAATTGTCTGAAAAATTCGGCCAGCGTCAGCGACAACACGTCTTGCAACTGGGCTACGTCGGTGGTCAGGCGGCTGGTTAGTTCGCCCACGCGACGTTGTTCCATAAAGGGAACGGGCAGTGTTACCATTTTGCTATACAAAGCCAAACGAATGTCTTGCAAGCTGCTTTCGCTCACGCGCGAGAAAAGCAATACGCGCAAAAACGAAAAAACACTTTGTAATACCAAAATGCCAATGATGCTCAAAGCCAATGTGTTACGGTCTTGTTGCATGCTTACGCCTACCGCCGAATCCACGAGGCGAGCTGTAACATATGGGAATACCATCACCGTAAGGCTGGAAAGTCCCAAAAAGACCATTCCCGTCAAAAACATATATTTGTACGGCCACACAAAGTTGAAAATGCGTAAAGCTTTGCGCAAACCTTCTTTGGTTACTTTCTTTTTATCTTGTTCTTCTACGGGAGAAAAAGCCTGTCGTTTTGCCATTTTATTGAAAATGAGATTTTTATGTGCTTAATAGTTTTTTGTGTCGAGTGAATCGGGGCAACCAATCGCCTGTTGGGCTGGCAGCTGACGTGTTTGTATCCGAAAGATTTCGGGGTGCAAATCTACGTTTCTATTCAGGATATACAATCTATCAGGCGGTTAAGAAGTTTATTTTATTCAAATTCAGGGGTTTGGACGCTTTTAAAAGTTGCGTCATGGATGGATTTTATATATTTGCTCGTCCAAATCGTCAGTTAAGATGAAAAAGATATGTGCCGTTTTGGGCACCAATACACTGGTTATGAGTCTTCTTTTTTTCTAACATAAAATCTTTCATCACTGGCAATGAAGCCTTCTGTTATTCTTTTTTATTTTTTAATGTTGAGTTTGGGGAGTGGGGGACGATGCGTTTGGGCGCAAACTTTGGGGGCAGTTACCGAAAAAGATAAGATAGATAAACTATTGGTAGCGGCTACCCAAGAATCCCAGAAAAGCCATTTACTCAATGACTTGGCATATTTTTATTTGGGTTTTGCTCCAGACTCTGCCTTTAAATTGGCGAAGCAAGCCCAAAAAATTGCCCAAAAATATCATCAACCAGACGCTTTGGCAACAAGCTATTTTATTTCGGGAAGGGTATTGTATGAGCAAGGCGCGTTTAATTTGGCCTTAGAAAATTATCTGAATGCGCTGCAATTGTACAAAACGCAAAAAGACCTGAAAGGCCAAGCCGTCACCTACCAGCATTTGGGATTGGCGTATCAGTATGCCAAAAAATTGCCCGTAGCGTTAGATAATTACAGAAAAGCACTGGATTTGTTTGGGCAACTGGACGATAAAGCAGGAATTGCGGGGACGCTTAGTTACATAGGCCATTTGTTTGAAAAGCAAGAATCATACAAGGAAGCCATTGATTATCAGCAAAAAGCCTTTACGATATATGAACAGATTCAGGATAAAACGGGTTTGGCAAAAGTGTTGGACAATATGGGCAGCATTTATGAGGATTTGAAAGATTATCCCAAAGCTTATGAGTATTTTGCGCAGGCTTTGGCCTATAACCGACAGGTCAACAATCAGGTAAACGCCGTTGTGGATTTGAACAATTTGGGCGATATTCTCCAAAAACAAGGCAAATACGAGGCTTCTCTTCCTTTTTTCTTTGAGAGTTTGGCTCTGGCGCGTAAGCTCAACCAACGATACCAGCTGCGCAGTGTTTATCGCGATATTTCCCAAACGTATTTTTTGTTGGGCAACTCCCCGAAGGCTTATACTTATTTGGATTCGGCTTATGTGATGTACGGAGAAGTATATAATTTGGAAACGGCTCGCCAAATCGCAGAAATGCAAGCCATTTACCAAACCCAAGAAAAAGACAAAGAAATTACGTTGCTGGAAAGAGATAAGAAAATCAGTACGTTATGGTGGTATATATTGGGCGTTGGCGGAAGTTTATTGTTTTTGTTGGCCGCCGTGATTGTGAACAGGCAAAGGCTTTTACTCAATAAAAATAGAAAGATTTTGGAGCAAAATCAGCGTTTGTTTGAAGCCGAACACGCTTTGCAGCGTACCGCGCTGGAAAATGCGCACCTGAATGAAGTGCAACTCAAAATAGAGTTAGAAAATAAGCAATTAAAACAACAAACGCTTCAAAATGAACTAGATACGCGCAACAGAGAACTGACAGGCCGCACGCTGACCATCGTACAAAAAAATGAAATATTGACCGATATTGTTACGCAAATTCAGGTGGCTTTGCGCAAACCCGTAGCCGAAAAAGACGAGCTATTGCAGCAGCTTTCGGGGATGATAGATAAAAATATTCAGCTCAATAAAGATTGGAACGAATTTCAGTTGGCATTTGAGCAAGTGCACAACGACTTTTTTAGTCGCCTGCAACAAGAATATCCAGACCTAACGGCAGGAGATTTGCGGCTCTGCTCGCTTATTCGCCTCAACATGGACTCTAAAGACATGGCCAATACGTTGGGAATTTCGCAAGATAGTCTTCGGGTGAACCGCCACCGCTTACGCAAAAAACTCAGGCTACAACAAAAAGACAGCCTCACCAATTTTATGATGACTTTCTAAGCTCCAAATGCTCGGATAAAGAATGTTTGCAGATGCTTTGCGTCCTTCTAAAGTCGCCAGTGGAAACGCGGGCGGCTTTTTCTTTTTCCAAAATGCTGAAAATAATTGTTATGCAAAATAGCCTCAGTATAACCGCAATGTTAGGATAAAAACCGTTTTGCGCAGGCAATTTTATGATTTCGTTATTGCTGCCTTTTTGTAACGCCAAAAACGCCTTTGTTGCCTTTTTGCTTATGCCAATGGCTTGTAAGCCAGTCGGCGGCCTTCTAAACTTGTGTCAGATTTGTGAAAGCAATCACCATTATTTATTCTGACATGAAAAACTATTTCAATTACTTTCTATGCCTGATGGGCTTGTCCCTACTGTCTATTACGCAAGCACACGCCACTACTATCAAAGGTTTTGTAGCGGAACTGCAAAGCCGCGAACCGCTGACTGGAGCAACCGTTTATTTGGAAAATACCGCTTATAATGCGGTTACGGGTTTGGACGGAAGTTTTGTGCTCAAGAATGTAGGTGCGGGAAAGTATAAACTTATTTGTCAGTTTATCGGGTATCAAACCCACCAGCAAGAAGTAGTGGTGGGGGAAGAACCTTTTATCTCATTGAATATTGAGTTGCAGCCGCGCGAAAACTTGCTCAATGAAGTAAAGATTGAAGCCAAAACCAATAAAGAGTCCGATTTGAGTGCTCGCAAAATGGAGCAGTCGGCCAGTCAGGTAATGAATATCGTATCGGCCAAAGCCATTCAGATTTCGCCAGATATTACGGTAGCTAACGTGTTGCAACGTGTGTCGGGTGTTACGTTGGAGAGAAGTAATAACGGCGACGGTCGTTATGCGGTATTGCGCGGCATGGACAAACGCTATAATTATACGTTAGTCAATGGCATTAAGATTCCGAGTCCAGACCCTTACAACCGTTACGTGCCTTTGGATATTTTTCCGTCGGATTTGCTTCAGCGATTAGAAGTAACCAAAGCCCTTACGCCCGACATGGAAGCCGACGCGATTGGCGGTGTAGTCAATATGGTGATGAAAGATGCCCCCGAAGAAAAAACGTTGACGGCTAATTTGGGGACGGGTTATGGCCAATTGTTTTTTGATCGCTCTTACAAGCATTTCGATCACTCTCAAATCAATATGCAATCGCCAGCCGCGCAGCACGGCAACAGCTATTCGGCCACGATGAAAGATTTTCCTTGGGTTAAATTCAAGAATCAAAAACCTGCGCCGAGCTTGATAGGAAATATAAGTTTTGGGAATCGCTTTTTTAATCAAAAATTAGGTTTGTTGGTGGCGGGGTCGTACCAAAATACCTATCGCGGTTCGGACGGTTATTTGTATCGCACCAAAATAGACGCATACAACAGCCCTCGATTTACGGAATTGTTGGTGCGCGAGTATTCCATACAACAAACGCGCATGGGTGCAAACGTAAAGATGGATTATCGTTTGAACGAGAAAAACACACTTCGTTTATACAATGTTTATTTGATGTTAGATGAGTTGCAAACGCGTTACACCTTAGACACCACCTACAAAAACACGTCGGTTCGTCCCGTGTTGGCCGATGTGGATATTCTTAATCGTTCTCGTTTTCAGCGACAAAGTATTTATAACAATACTTTACAAGGCGAACATGAGGCAGGTCGTTTCTTGTTCAACTGGTCTTTGGCGTATTCGGCGGCTACCAACAAAATTCCTGATTTGGCCGAGCAAAGCCTAAAAATGAGTTTGGAAGGCGTAAAGTATCAGGACGTGGAACGTATTTGGCAAGAAAATGATGACAAAGACAAAGCCGCGTATCTAAACATTGGTTACAGGCCAGCGTCTCGTTTGCAGGATTTGGAGTTTTGGGTAGGTGGTTTGTATCGCCACAAAAACCGCACAAATTCTTATTTGGATTATCGCCTCAAAGCCTCTGGAAATTTGGCCACCGACATAAACGACATAAATTCAGAGCCTTATACGGTTTTCAATCCGTTGGGGATTTATGTGGGAGCTAATAACTACACCGCCAAAGAAGATATTTCCGCCGCCTATTTCAAACTTCAATTTTCGCTCAAGCAGTTGCATGTGTTGGCGGGAGTGAGGGCAGAAAATATCAATCAAGAATACCAAACCAGTTTGCCCAAAACCGAAGTAGGCCGCACGGGTAAGCAAGTTTATACAGATATTTTGCCCAGCGTACATTTTAAATATGTGCTAAACGAAAAACAAAATGTGCGTTTGTCGTACTTCAGTTCGTTGAGCCGCCCAAGTTATTTTGAAATTACGCCTTACAACATTGGCGCAGGCGTAACCGACAATTTCCCTGAAGCAGGCAATCCATACCTCAAACACACTACCGCCAATAACATTGATTTACGATACGAATATTTTGGGCGCGGCAACGACCAAATCTTGGCGGGATTTTTCTACAAAAAAATACAGAATCCCATCGAATACGGCTTAGTGGCTGTGCCAAACTCCACGATTACGGTTTATCAGCCCAACAATTTTGGTTCTGCCACGAATTATGGCTTTGAATGGGTGGGCGTGAAATTTTTAGGAAAATTCGGATTCTCGACCAACTACACTTTCACTATTTCCGAAATCACGACGACCAAGCTGCGCAACATGGTCATTCAGGGGGGCATTACCAGCGAAAAGGTGAAACAGACCCGACCGTTGCAAGGGCAATCCAAGCACGTGGCCAATGTGTCTGTTTTTTATAAAGATGTCAAACAAGGCATTGATGTACAATTGGCTTGGGTTTTTACGGGCAAACGCATTATACAAGTGGATCAGTTCGTGGGGCTGGACTATTGGCAGCGCGACCAATCGACATTGGATTTGTCTGTTGAAAAACGAATTTTTAAAAAATTCACGGTGTACACCAAAATCCAAAACATTCTCAACTCGCCCTATCAAGTGGATATTCGTGCGGCCTATCCTTACACCGCCGCCACAGACTATCATTACCCTTATCAGGACAGCAACAGCCGCATTAACGTAATTCAAAACAAGTACGGGGCATATTACTTGCTTGGCCTGCGCTACAAACTATAAAGCTCATTCTTAATTTCTTTTAATACTTTATAAACTCTTTATTGGTTAATTTTTATGAAAAAAATCTTTTACTTGGCAAGCTCTTGCCTAATGGCTATTGCCATGTTTAGCTGCGACAAAGACAGCACTGAAGTTTCCGTTGCGGAAGTAATCGTCGGTTCTAAATTCACAGGCGATACACTCAAGGCAGGTTCGAGCATCAAAGGTACGATTCCTTCGCGTACTGCTCCTTACTACATGACAGGCGACGTAACCGTAAACGAAGGCGATACGCTTTACATCCAAAAAGGTGTTAAAATCATCGTTATCGGCAACCAGAGCAGCACGAGTACTTTCGGACAAGCTACCAACAACCCTACTTTCTTTATCAAAGGTTCTTTGTTGGTGGTAGGTACGCAAGATGCTCCCGTAGAATTTACCATTAACGATAATCTTAAAGGTGACCAAACGACCTTGCAAGACCCTGCCACAGACCCCGCATTTAAGGGTTATTGGGGTGGTTTCAACTGCGACGCGGCCAATCTTGCGGTTTTCAAATGGGCTAAAGTATCGTATATAGGAGGCCCTTGGGGAGCAAATCCGCCAACAGGTTATTCGGCAGGTGACCCTAAATACGGCATTTCTTATTTGGCAAGTAAAACCAATGCAACTTTGGTGGTAGAAGATTCGTATTTCTATGGTTCGGTGGACGATTGTATCCGTACCCAAAATGTTAAGTTGAGCATTATGCGAAGCAAATTTGCTAAAACTGGTAAATCGGGTGGCGAGGCTATTAACATGAAAGACGGAAGTACTGGCGACGTGGCTTTCAACCTTTTTGTGGGTGGAGCTACCAACGGCGTGAAAGCGGCTTCCGTGTCTGGCACAACGCACCAAACCAACATTAACACTTACAACAATACGATTCTGAACACAGGATACCGCCAAACCAAACAAGGACGCGGTGGTTCTATCAACTATGAAACCTTGGCCAAAGGCAATATTTACAACAATATGATTGTCAATTGCCATTTTGGTTTAAGACTTCGTTCCCCAGAATATCCTGACACGACCAATATCAAATACGGTTATCAGTATTATTACGGCGCAACTTCCGACCTTGTGGCCGAATTTAACGCCGCAACGACGGGTAGTGTAACGCGCAATCAGGCCACTGACGTTAAAGGTGGTGTGGGTGAAAACGATCCTTCTTTCAAATCTTTTACCTTGAATTTGGCGGCTGGTACAACGGCTGCTCCTTCTGATGAAGCCAAACGCACTAACTTTTTCCGTAGCACCGACGATTTGAAGCTAAACGCTACTTCTAAGGCCTTGAATAAAGGTTACACAGGCTTTAGCCCAGTCAATTCCGTAGCGAATTTGAATGTGAACGGTATTTTCAAACCAACTGTTTCAAACCCTGGCAAAGACGCTGGCGCATACCAAGCCGACAACTCAGGCAATTTGCAATAATTACCTAACCTAATAATCGTTCAATGGGTAGCTTGGTTTCACCTGAACCAAGCTACTTTTAAGCAAGTATAAAGAATGAAAATAACCAAAAAGACGGGAATCGCTTTATTGGCTTGGGCAATGGCCGCTTGCGGAAGCATGGACAACCAAACCCAACAAGCTACCCAAACACCCAAAAAAGATTCAGTAACCTCTAATGCAGCGGTTGCCCCTGTGTTTTCTTCCCAAACTGTAAAACACGATTCCGACGATCCTGCCATCTGGATTAACCCCAACAACCCTGCCGAAAGTCTTGTGTTGGGAACTGACAAAGACGAAGACGGCGCGTTGTATGTGTTTGATTTGCAAGGAAAAATAATTGAAAACAAAGTCGTGCGCGGCCTCAAACGCCCCAATAACGTGGACATTGAATATGGCCTCATGCTCAATGGCAAACCAACCGATATTGCAGTCGTAACCGAACGCATCACACACAAAATTCGCGTGTATAGCCTGCCCGATATGCGTGCTGTGGATAATGGCGGTCTGGATATGTTTGTCGGAGAGCAAGGCGCGGAATTCCGCGACCTCATGGGCATTACGTTGTACAAACGCCCTAAAGACAAGGCTATTTTTGCGATTGTTGGCCGAAAAACGGGCCCTGCCGACGGCTATTTGTGGCAATATTTGTTGCAAGACGACGGCAAAGGCGCAGTCAAAGCAACACTTGTTCGTAAGTTTGGTAAGTATAGCCAAAAGAAAGAAATTGAGGCTATCGCCGCCGACGATGCACTGGGTTACATCTATTATTCCGACGAAACTTTTGGCGTGCGCAAATACTACGCCGACCCCGACAAAGGCAATCAGGAATTGGCCGTATTTGCTACTTCTGGCGTTAAAAATGACCATGAAGGCATTTCAATTTATGCCCTCAACGATTCTACGGGCTATATTTTGTTGTCAGACCAACAGGCAAACCAGTTTCATGTTTTCCCCAGAGAGGGCAGCAAAACTAATCCGCATCAACATGATTTACTTAAAATCGTGAAAGTTTCTACCTCCGAAAGCGACGGTTCGGACGTGTGCAGCACGCCGCTCAATAGCGTTTTCAAACATGGGTTATTCGTGGCCATGTCCGACAACAAAACCTTTCAGTTTTACCGTTGGGAGGACATCGCGGGGAAAGAATTGAAAGCCGCGCAATAAGTTTCAGTAAAACAAACATAATGTAACAAAAAGACGTGTTGTCATCGCTGGCAACACGTCTTTTTGCTGGGGGGAAATCAAAGTAATAATCCTTTCATTTAATAGGTAAAACCCGTAGTGCATTATGAAAAAAGTTGCCCATTTTACTCATAGTAAGTATATTGTATTGACTACGAATCAAATACAATTATGGGCAACCTTGAGGGATTTATGAAATAATTCTTAATGAATTGCGTAAAATTTCAACATCTGATAATTTATACTTTAAACCCAGAAAACCTAAACTCTCTGATATTGAGCTGATTAGTCTGATTATTTTAGCAGAGTTTAAATCTTTAGATTCTGAATACCAGTTATTTAGAGAAATACAAAATTGGGAAATAGCCACTAAAATTGAACGCAGTGTTTACAATCGACGAAAGCGAAAACTATTCTTTTTTATTGAGCAAATCAGGCTAAAATTAGTCCAACAACTCCAAGCATTTGAGTCCTATTTTGTGGTAGATAGTATGCCTTTGGAAGTCTGTAAAATGGCTCGTAGTGCTGCCAGTAAAATCTGTAAAGAAACACCTTACGCCCAGCCTGACCATGGATATTGTGCCAGCCATCGCCTCTCTTATTACGGTTATAAACTTCATGCTGTTTGTTCTATACAAGGCGTATTTCAATGCTTTGATTTAGCTCCTGCCAGTGTGCATGATATTCATTATTTGCAAGATATAAAATCACAATTATCTGCTACTTGCCGACAAAGGCTATCTTTCCCAATCCAAGAAAATGGAACTACTAAAGCAAGCTAATATCCGATTAGAAACGCCTCAAAGAAGGAATCAAAAAGACTATAAATCTTGGTTTGCATTATTTAAAAAAGCTCGAAGAAGAATTGAAACTTTGTTTGCTCAATTGGGTGACCAATTTATGATTAGAAGAAATTATGTAAAAACTTTTCAGGGGTTTAAAACCAGAATTTTAGCCAAAATTACTGCCCTTACTACCATTCTATATCTCAACAAATTTCTTTTCAAACGCAATATCAACAAGCTCAAAATTAATATAGTCTGATAATGCACTACGCGTATTTAATATATTTAAAAATATTTTGGATTAATAATAAATGATGGGTTGTTTTGTAATAATTTATTATTAATCCTTAACCGATGCGCAAACTGTGCTTGCTACTACTCTTCGGCCTCGTGGCCATCATTTCTCGTGCCCAAACACCCCAAAATGCAACAGTGCTTGGCTTTGACAGGCTAATTTACACGGACAGTTTACCACACAGCTCCACGCGCACTTATTACGTGGCCGCCGACATTACTTTGAGTGGAAATATTCGTTTACAAAATGTGCGTTTTTTGCTCAAAAGCAACTTTCGACGCAATCAAATAGCTGATTTACAGTATAATAAAAATATACACAAGGCTGGTGGCACGGCCTATGGCACGAACATACAACTTTGCGGAGCAAATGTAATACTGCAAAATTGTATGCTTACTGCCGCCGATTCGGGGATGTGGGGCGGCTTGTATGTGGCCGATAGCAGCAGTGTTTTGCAGCTAAACGGCTGCCGCATTTCCGACAGTTACCACGGAATTGTACAACTTACTGAAAGCTGCTTGAAAGTCGAAAACTCAACTTTCCGAAACAATTATGTGAGTTTGCAACTCGCTGGCCGCCACGACACACTCCGCCACAACAACTTTAGTAGCCGCCCTTCGGCCATGAAAATGCCTTTGGATTCGGTGAGCCTTGACGAGCATTTTATTAGTCAAATGCACCTGAAAAACACCGACGGTCAAGAATTGTATTTATTATCTAAACAATTTGAAAATAATTTGTTTGATAAGGCCGTAGTCAGTATGTTTGTAACAGAAAAACACAAAATAAACATCAAACATTGCGTTTTTGGTAACTGCGAAGTGTCTAGTATTTATGTCAGAAACGGCGAATTAAATGTTATTCAAAGTGATTTTAACCTAAAAGAAATGAAAAACAGTAGCTTTGGCAGTCGGCAACTGCCTTTTAAAATCCCCGCCGCAGGGCAATGTTTTGGGATGATTTCCGAACACGGGCAAAGTGATTTGAGTGGTGTAAATATGACCGAAACAGACAGCCAACATATTGGTTATTATGGTTTTAATGGCGATATAAATGCCGTTGAGTCTGAATTTGTTGGGCTAAAAACAGGCATCCTTTTAGAAGGTACAAAAGGTTCTTATACCATTAACAATGTGGTCTTTACCAACAACCTCACAGGTATTCATATCAACCGCACAGATGCCAGCAATGTGAGTTTGGGTATTCGCTGCAACGACTTTGTAAGTACGACCAGCCTTGCCCGCACAGGTATCCGTTTGCAAGGGAATATGGCTGTAAATTTTGATGGCTTTAATTCCATCTTAGGCGGTTGCGATGCTACGGGCAACACCCCTAACGGCAATGAGGTGCGTAACCTGAGGTCTCATAGTAATCTTGTTTTGCCCACGAACTTTACCTTTATCAATAGCTCTTTAGCTTCGAATATTGAGTACAGAAGATATAAAAATGAGAATGTAAAGGATGTAAGCAATAGCTTGTCTATTTCTTTTCTATCGTGTGAAATAGATGGCATTAATGAAACCTGTCGCACAGCAGCTGGTATTCTAAATCGCCAAGCGGCACCATCAGTACAGGCTACTTTGGGGAACAATGCCCCTAACCCTGCTACCCACGAAACGCAAATAGGCTACACACTACCCGAAGAGGCAGTAGGCAAAGCCCAAATCGTAGTCTATGCACCCGTTTCGGGCAAGGCGGTCTTTACCCAAACTTTGCAAGAAACCGAAGGCAACGTAACCGTAAACCTAAGCCGTTTGGCCTCAGGTATTTATCCGTATGTGCTATTGCTGGACGGCAAAGTAGTCCAAAGCCGTAAATTAGCGGTGATTAAATAATTTCATTCAAAACCAACGACTCAACCCCACCCGACCTCCTCACTGGGGAGTGGTACTTGAAGTCCTCCCTTCGGGGAGGATTTAGGTGGGGTTGTTTTGTTTTAATCTTCACCATCTCATGAAAAAACTAATCCTTCTTTTCTTACTGCTCTGTGGCTATGTATTTAGCTATGGGCAAGGCACATTGGTCTGGGAAAATACCTACCCTTTGCCAAGCTCTCAAGTTATTCGTACGGCCACATTAAGCCCGAACAAACGTTTTTGGGTAGGCGTTTCAGACTATGCCTATTGTCTTAACCCAACTACCAATACCTATACTCGTACTACAGAAATATTAGCCTTTAAAGACAGTAACGGGGATACGCTTTGGCACCAAAATTTTGTAAATTATTATCAGGAATCAGAAGGTTGGGGCATAGCTCCAGCCCCTAATGGTAATTTTTGGGCAATCGTTGTTTTTGAACATGGAGCATCATCGGCGAATAATCGGGGTTTGGGTGTATTTTTAGTAGATAGCTTGGGTCAAATCTTGGAGCACCGCGAATTTATGAAGGGCTGTAACTATTTGTTTGGCAGTGCCGTACATCCTATGTCAGATGGAGGGTTTGTGCTGGTAGGCCATGTTCAGTTAGTGCTTAGTAATTGCCAAGACGTTGATATGATGGCCATGCGCATAGATGGTTCGGGCAATTTGGTATGGCAGCAAATCTACACAATGCCGACGAATCAGACCTTAATCTCGTCTGGCCTGTACCCCAACAACCGTGTGTGTATCAGTTACTGGGACGGTTATTACGAAAATACTCGTATGATGTTTATAGATGTCCCCAGTGGGGTAATTATGCAGCAAAAAGCACCCGTGCTCCTTGCTGATTTAAAGGCTGTTCGTACATGGCCATTGCGTGATGGCGGTTTTATTTTTCATGGAGGGATAGATACCTCCAGTACAAGTAGCCATTATTTGCCGTATATAGCGCGCACGGATGCAAATTTTAATATACTATGGTCTCGCTTGGATAGTAATGCGGTGGTAGGCTCTGACTATTTACGTGCCATTGAAGCGCGGGATACGTCTGTGATTATGATGGGCAGTACCCGAGAACCTACGAATATAGCTGTAACTTATCCTTTTATGGCGAAAGTAAATTTGATTACAGGCCAAGAACTTTGGCGTAAATATTTATCTGATTCTGCTTTAAGTGCCACCTATAAATTAGCTTACAAAATAAACGATTTGATAGTAACCGAGAATAATGATTTGATGGTAGTAGGAGCTGCGCCACGTTTACCTTATGTATTTGCTCAGCCAGGCGACTATTACATGGCCAAATACACAGGTGTAGCGGATTTCTTGCAGCCTTCCGATTATTGTTCGGATAGTTTGCAAGCCAACTTTACAGGTTCTTGGGTGGGGGATACTTTGCAGCTCTATAACACTTCCAATTCGGGCATGGCCATGCAGGATAGCGTAGATTGCCAATGGCTGATTGGCGGCAGTACGGTAAGTATCGACACGGCCATCAATATGCAGATTAGCCCTTCGGCGCACCCTAACGGCCTTCGTGTTACGCTGGTGATTACGAACTTTTGGGGCTGCAAGGATACGCTCACAGCGATTGTTACGCCGCAAGGCATCGTAGGCAACAAGCCTGTACAGAAAGGCGTGTTTGTGGGAGAGGTTTACCCGAACCCAGCGAGCAATAGCGTAAGTGTAAACTACGGTTTGCCTTCAGCTTGTAAGTCGGCGGTGGTACGCATGAGCGAAGTCGGGACAGGCAAAGTATTGATAGAACAAGAAATGTCCCTCACAGGCAATATGTTGCGCCTGAACACTGCGCCATTGGCGGCAGGAATGTATGTGTTGCAAGTGTATGCTGACGGTGCGCCGCTTGGCGTGCGGAAAGTGTCGGTAGTGAAGTAGTAGAGATTTTGATTAGTATTTTCAACTAAACGTCGTGGTGCTTTATGGAGAAGTGTCACGACGTTTTTGTTTGAATGTGGTCTGATTTTGATAGAAAAATCACTATTTTGTCCAAATTAGCATTCTTGCTATCAAGTTTGTAGTTTTGGCGCAATATAAAATCACTGTCAAACAACAAACCAAATTAAAAATGAAAATTATTAACAAGCTTAAATGCTTAGGCCTTGCACTCGCTGGGCTGATGGCTGCGCCCGCTTCGGCGCAAGTGATTACGTGGTCGCCACTTTTCCCGACTATCAACGATTCGCTCACCGTAACTTTTGACGCAACCAAAGGCAATCAGGGACTTGTAAACACTTCGCCTGTGTATGTGCATACGGGTGTAGTAACTGGCGGCCCCAACGCGACGGGTTGGTCTTTGGTACAAGGTACGTGGGGTGTAGCGGCTGATAGCGTCCTGATGACACCCATCGGAAACAACAAGCATCGCATCAAATTCCACATCAAAAATTATTATGGTATTACCAACCAAACTGTTTACCGCTTAGCTTTTGTATTTCGCAATGCCAGTGGTTCGGCTACGGGCAAAACTGACCAAAACGGCGATATTTTTATGCCGATTTATCAGGCTGGCCAGTTTGGGGCGGCTTTGTCCATGCCTCTCAACAATGGCGGCTCAATGCTTGTAAACAGTGGCGATGTGGTGTCTGTAAAAGGCGTTGCTTCTAAAAAGGCAGGCACAACACTTTCGTTACTTGTAAACGGTGCACAAGTGGCGCAAACGGTTGATTCTGTAATAAATTATTCGTTGCCAACGGCGACAGGCTCGGCAGTAAAAAAGGTAAAACTCATCGGAACAAATGGCACAACCAGCGTAGCCGATTCGTTTACGTGTGTGGTACACAAACCCGCAACGATAGCCGCTTTGCCAGCAGGTGCAAAGCCCAACGGTGTAACGTATTTGAGCAATAACTCCGCGATTCTGAGCCTTTATGCTCCGCTCAAAAGTTTTGTGTATGTGTTGGGCGAATTTAATAACTGGCAAATAGATACGGCCTATTACATGAACGTAACGCCCGACGGAAAACGCTATTGGTTACAAATCAACAACTTAAATGCGGGACAAGAATACGCCTACCAATATTTGATAGACAATCAGCTCAAAGTGGCCGACGCGTACAGCGAGAAAATTCTTGATCCGTACAACGACCAATACATTACTTCCACGACTTATCCAGCCCTCAAAGCCTACCCCGTGGGCAAGACGACAGGCGTAGTTAGTATTTTACAAACTGCCCAAACGCCTTACACTTGGACAAGCAACAATTTTACGCGCCCTGCCAAAACGGATATTGTGGCGTATGAGCTGCATATCCGCGACTTTGTGGCCAGCCGCCGTTACAAAACCGTGATGGATTCGCTGCCGTATTTGCAAAAATTGGGCATCAATACCATTGAGCTAATGCCCGTGATGGAGTTTGAAGGCAACGATAGTTGGGGTTATAACCCAATGTTCCACATGGCTCCCGACAAAGCCTATGGCACCAAAAAAGATTTGCAAATGCTCATAGACGAATGCCATAAACGTGGTATTGCGGTGGTGTTGGACATGGTGCTGAATCATGCTTTCGGGATGAGCCCAATGGTGCAAATGTACTGGGATGCCAGCCAAAACAAACCCGCAACCAACAGCCCTTGGTTTAACCCTGATGCCAAACACCCTTTGAATGTGGGTTACGATTTTAACCACGAAAGTACCGATACTAAAAAATATGTGGCTGATGTGTTAAAATATTGGTTGTCAGAGTACAAAGTAGATGGTTTCCGTTTCGATTTGTCGAAAGGTTTTACGCAAAACTATACGTCTGATATGGGGGCATGGGGCAATTATGACCAATCCCGTATCAACATCCTGAAAGCTATTTATGATACAATTCAAATTGCCTCCCCGAATGCTTACGTGATTATGGAGCATTTTGCTAACAATAGCGAAGAAACCGTTTTGGCGAATTATGGCATGATGCTTTGGGGCAATGCTAACTACAATTTCAATGAATCTACGATGGGTTGGTTGGCCAATTCGGGATTTGATTGGCTTTCGTACAAATCGCGCGGTTGGCAGCAACCAAATGTTTTTGGCTACATGGAAAGCCACGACGAAGAGCGTTTGATGTACAAAAATATCTTGTACGGTAATTCTACTAACGCAAACCATGACGTAAAAACGCTTAATGTGGCACTTTCGCGTCAGGAATTGGCTGCCGTATTTTTCCTTTCTGTTCCCGGCCCAAAAATGATTTGGCAATTTGGGGAATTGGGTTACGACCAATCAATTAACCGTTGCGGTAATGGTACGATTTCGGAAAACTGCCGCACAGATGCCAAGCCGATTTTGTGGAGTTATTTGCAAAATGCTAACCGCAAAAAACTCTACGATGTGTATGGTTATGTGAACCGATTGCGTGTGCAAGAGCCTGCTTTTGAGACTTCTAACTATACGCTTAATGTTGGTAACAACGTAGCCGTAAAACAAATTACTTTGCAAGGCACTAACGGAAATAATGTGTTGGTAATCGGTAATTTTGATGTGACGGCCAAGCAAGTATCGCCAAGCTTCCCAGTTACGGGCAAATGGTACGACTTCTTTTCGGGCGATAGCATCACGGTAAATTCGGGCTATTCGGCTACTTACCAACCTGCCGAATACCATATTTATTCTACCAAAAAAATGCAAAAAACCGCGGCAATTACGGGCATTGCCGATGAGGTAGCACAGTCGGCTAAAGGCGTAGTCGTGTATCCGAATCCCGCCGAAGGGCAAGTGAACATTGCTTACGCGCTCAATAGCCGCCAAGCTGTTCGCGCCGAGATTTACAATGCTTTGGGACAAAAAGTAACGACTTTGTTTGATGGCGTGCAGTCGGAAGGTTTGCAAACTTTGATTTGGAATGAAGCCGCTGCCATGCCGACGGGTACATACTTCTGCCGCCTCACTGTGGCAGGCCGCACAGTAACCCAACGCTTGGTTTTGAACCAATAATTTTATTAAGTTTTACTTAAAATAGTTGTTTTGATGCAAATTAAATTTGTTGTCAGAGCAACTATTTTTTTGCGTATAGCTAATTTTTGTAGGATAAAACTCATTTTTTTTCATAAAAATAAAACAAAAAAAAGACGATTTCTTTTTGTTATTAAGTCGTTTGTATAAAGTTATTACATCGGAACTTTTATAAATCCAATTATTGTTGTACCTTTGTACACGTATCCTATACGCCTAACCTACAAACAACTTTAAACTTGTATTATACCCATCTTCAGTACATTGATGTTAGATGTTCACAAACATTATGATTTATTGAGCGATAATAATGTGATGCTATCGTATCGTGGTCGAATAAACGGCGACCTCATCACTTCGCTTTTGCAATTCGCTGAGGCCAAATTTAGCGAACTGCAAACGGCACCGACTATCCGAAAGAAAGTCTTGAATATCCTCATTGAATCGTTACAAAATATATTTCATCATGGCCGCAATCCTATGGGGGACACCAACTGCCCCGACGATTCGTCTTTGCTGATGATAACGCATGAGCCAGACGGTTACCTGATCATTACAGGCAACCATCTGACGGCAAATAAAGCACAAGCCCTCAAACTTCGTTTGGATAGAATCAATGCCATGAGCAAAGAAGAACTCAGCGAAAATTATAGACATATACTCACGCACAAGGAAAAAACGCCTGAAACGGCAGGGGCAGGCATTGGTATGATTGACATTGCGCGACGGTCGGGCAGAAAAATAGAATATAGTCTGCGCCCCGTAGCTGATGACTATTATTTCTTTTGCATGCAGATAAAAATAGCCGAATAATTTTTGGATAAAATTAAGTAATTTGCTGCCGTTTTACAACCTACTCCATAGAGCCTTTAACTTATCAAAGAAACACATATTTATTATATGCAAACGCTTATCATAGAGCCTTCCGCCAAATCTCCCAAAGTAAATTTTGACCAACAAACAGGTGTATTGGAACTTTTCGGCAAGTCCATTCCCGAAAACGCACACGATTTGTATATGCCTCTGTTGCAGTGGTTGGATGAATACGTACAGATGCCAGCTCCTAATACCGTTTTTTTGTTTAAATTATCGTACTTTAATTCTAGCTCAACGGAGTATATTCTCGAAATAATGAAGCGATTGGAGACCATGCACGGCAAAGGCCACCGCGTGGAGGTGAAATGGTTTCATGACCAAGACGACGAAGATATGGAACAAGTGGGCGCGGATTTTCGCATGATGCTTCAGTTGCCAATTGATATGGTCGTGAACGAAGACGACGAAGACGAGCTGCCAGCACGTTGGTAATCAGTTAGTTGTTTGTTCTGCTTAAAATGTTTTTTTGATGAAAAAATATACACACTTGTTGCTTTCTTTTCTGATAATCGGTTTGGCTGCCTCCTGCTCCAACAAATCGTATCCTTGCCCCGACAATGGTGGAGATATGCAAATCAGTACCAAACGCGGGGACGGCGTGGGCAAACTCAAAACCAGCAGTACGGGGATGGACAAAAATGGTTTGCTCAAAAAACGCAAAAAGTACAGCCATTCAGGAATGAATTAATTCGCTGATTATCAGTTTTTTTCTAAAATTTTTTGTTTAATAGTGCTCGTTGGCGTTTCGGGAATGCGGTCGGTAAGCCATTCGTCGAGTCCTGCACCTGGGGGAAGGTCTATAATCGGCAAATTGTCGTCGCCAAAACCTCCGCCGCCATCGTCGCCGCCGTCTGGTGGCAACTTTCCTCTACGCGAAAGCTTTAGGAGCAACCAAAGTAGCCCTATCATACTCAAGGTCGTGATTAGTAAGTAATGAAAGAACATAGTATAAAAACAACTTGGTTAAAAGGGAAACAACAGCAGTAAATATACTATAAAACGCACTAAATCACGAACAAGTTTTTAGCTTTTTCCCAACACTTTTTCCCAAATTCCCAACAAAGTTTTTTGCTCGTTTTCCCAACAAAGTTCTTTTTGCGCCAATCGGGCATTTTCAGCCATTTTTTGGTAATAATTTTCGTCTTGCAGTAGCTTTTGGGTACTGGCCACGATGTCGGTCACACGCAATTCCACCAACTCAGCTACTTTGTAACGTTGGTTAATAAGCTGATATTCAGGAAAATTGCTGGTAATCTGCGGAATGCCTGCGTGTATGTAATCAAAAAATTTGTTGGCCAACGAATAATAATAACTCTGGCTTTTATTATCCAAAAGCAAATAACCGATGCGGGCTTTGGTCGTGAGTTGGTGTAAATCCTGCGGCTTCACATATCCCCAAAACTTCACTTTGTGCGCCACGCCTTGCGCTACGGCTTGGGCTTTTAGGGCTTCCAAAATGTCGCCATCGCCGCATACATACAGCTCATAATCAATTTGTTGCATGGCTTCAATGAGTTGTTCCAAGCCGCGCCCAGCATTGACCGCCCCAATATAAATCAAATACGATTTGTCGGGTGTGGGTGCAGGCTCTACGGCTAAAGGCGTGCCAATGTTACGCACCAAACCGAAAGGGATATGTAATTGATTTTCAAATATTTTGGCTAAAGATTCGCTCACCGTGTAGGCAGCATCTACACGCGGCACGAAGCGTTTTTCTATCCATTCCCAAAGGCGTTGGGTGCGCGGGCGGCCTATGAGTTCGGGTACTTGCGTGAAATATTCGTGCGCATCAAACAGCGTTTTTTTGCCTTTGAGCTTGCCCACCAGCACGGCAGGCGCGATGGTATCGAGGTCTATGCCGCAAACAGCCTCAAATTTTTGCCCCAAAAGCCAAAAAAACAGCCTGATATTGTATTCGATATAAAAAAATTTGCCCTTCTCCCAAAAGCATTTGAGCCGCCGCGTGTGGTACGGAAAATCGGGTAGAGGAGACGATGTTTTTTTGAGCCGCCCCACCAACCAAACCTCATAGCCTGCCGCGTGTAGCGTGGCACAAATGCGTTGCATACGTTGGTCGTAGCTGATGTCGGTGGTTACGGTCAGGATTATTTTTTTCAAGATAAAATATTTTAAATCAACAATTTAAATGTTTCTACGGCAGACGTGTCGGCGCACAGTTGCAACAGTTCGGCTTGGGATTTGTGCCAAATCGGGTGTATAAAATCGGGACTAATTTCGGCCAAAGGCACTAACACAAAGCGGCGTTCGTGGGCGCGTGGGTGCGGCAAGGTGAGGTTTGGGGTTTCCAAACAAAAATCTTGGGCATAAATCAAGTCGATGTCGATGGTGCGTTCGTGCCAACGCTGATGACGCTCGCGGCCAAGTTGCTGCTCAATGTGCAAGGCCGCTTGCATGGCTTGCTGTGGCGGCAAAGCCGACCGCGTGATAATGGCTTGGTTCAGAAAGTCGGGTTGGTCGGTGTAGCCCCAAGCCTGTGTTTGGTAAATGCCCGAAGTCTGGAGAATTTGCCCGATTTGCTCGGCCATCAGCGCACGTGCACGCGCCAAATAGTCGAGCCTGTCGCTCAAGTTTCCGCCAATAAGCCAATGATAATCAGTTGTTTGTTGTGTCATTTTGTTTGCTAAAAACTGCCCTGTAATGCTGCCGCTGCCCCGCAAAGTTATGCAATATGCAATACAGTATTCTATCGGCTGCTCGATTAAAAAAAAGGCTATATCTGAGTGTTGTTATTTTGTTCGCGTTTTGTATATTTGCTGTATATAGTACGATTGCCTTCTAAAACATCTTTCAACGGCCTTTTATTTTCCTCGTTTGGTTTGCTAAGAATCAAGTGAGCGTGTGTACATTCATTTTTAATCAACCTTATCTCACTTTAATATGAACAATAATTCTCTTGGCTATCCGTGAGATGGCTTGTTCGTATGTAGCTTCCTAAGTTACTACTTTCTGTTAACCAACAACTTTTTTGTCGTTGGGCTAAGAGCCGTTTTTAATAAGTATCTCACATGAAAAAACTATTACTGATATTATTAAGCATTCTGTTACATCAGGTATTGTATTCTCAATCGGTATTGTGGGAGAAGAAATATAATATTTATTATATGGACTACGCTGATGCGATAGTTCCGATGCCTCAATCCTCAAATTATCTGTTTACAGGTTCATTGTGCAAATTCGGCATAGATTGTGGTTATCGAGGCTTGTATGTAGGGAAATTGTTGTCGAATGGGGATACGGCATGGGTCAAGAATTTGAATATAATTACCTCCGAAGCAGCCTCGATTACGCAGGATAGAGATGGTCTTCATTATTGGATAGTAGCACAGGAACGTGCATTTGATTACCAGCAGCATTTGTTGAAGCTGGATAGCAATGGGGTGGTGTTAGCACATTATACACACACGTATATGGTGGGCAATAATGGGAATGTTGTTTCCAATTGTAGGGGGAAGAGTATGAGCAATGGAGATTTGTTAGTGGTGGGTCAGACGACGTTTAGCAGCACCCCTAACATGGCATGGGATGCGTATGTGGGTCGTTATAGGGGCAATGGAGATTTGGTATGGGCCAAGTCATTTAATTTGGGCTATTACACAGAGGGCTATTATGTGGAGGGTATGGCGAATGGTCATTATTGGGTATCAGGTAGTGTGAATAGTTCGATATGGGGCATGGAGTTGGATACGAGTGGTAATGTGATACGGCAGCATATTTTTTACACTCGCCCGACGTATGCGAAGATATACAATGCGTATGTTCAGCAACTTCCGAATCAGAAGTATTTGGTGATAGGGGGTTCTGTTTGGACAAATCCAGTAAGGCGTTATGTAGGCTTATATGATAGTAATTATAATTTGGTATGGCAGCAACCCGAACAAGTGGGTAATTGTTTTCCTGCATACATTACCAGTGATACTTCGATTGTCTTAGGAGCGGGAATGATGGTGAATAATGTATATAATACTACTTTAACGAAATACAAACAGAATGGTAGTGTATTGTGGTCAACGAATTTTACTGGGGGAGCATACCCGCAAACGAAGACAATATCTTCTATCGCCTTCACAGGGGATGGCGATGCGGTTTTTGCGGGTTATATAGATAGCCCGAATCCAGCAGCATTTGATTTATATTTTATGAAAGTGGGCGGAATTGGCTTGCCGTATTTGCCAGAGACGGATAGTAGTTGGTTGGTTGGTACAAAAGATATAATAGCAAAAGCTCCGCCTATAAATCTATGGCCTAATCCTGCCGCATCAGTAGTAAATGTAAGTGTTCCGTACGCTGGAGGGGTTTTCGTCTTACGAGATATAGTAGGCCGTGAGCAAAAACGAGTAGTTTTCTCCGAAAATCATATTTTGGTTTCTGTGGCAGGTCTGGCAACTGGTGTTTATGCCGCAGAGTGGCAGCGTCCAGACGGCACACTCATAAACCGCAAAAAACTTATTATTAATTTCTAAACATTTAACTATTCAAACCATGAAAAAACTCTTATTCTTCCTTGCTTTTAGCTTGTTTATCAGCGATACTTTCGCTCAAGGGGTATTTTATAATGATTTTGATTATTCATTTATGTTACAAATACACCGAGATACTATCAGCAACCCCAATTGTATATGGCAAATTGGGAAACCGAATAAAACCATTTTTACAGAAGATTGGCATGAAAGAGGATTGGTTACAGATTCCCTTAACCCAGTCCCCGCCAATGATACTTCTACTTTTTACTTTGGTCATGCCCGAAATCATGGTGGGCCATATGGATATGATTTGCTTTTTGATTATAAATTAGATGGAGATTCTACGGACTATGGAAAAATAGAAGTATCCCCTGATGGCGGTGCGCATTGGGTAGATGTACTCGCAGAAGACACTACTTATTCTATTTATTGGCTTTATAATAAACCATCGTTAAAAGGTAGTACAGAGGACTGGAACACTTTTGAAATGAATTTAACGGCATGGGATATGAGTAGCAATATGCCCATCTCTCTTAATACCGATAGCATCTTGTTCAGGTTCACTTACATTACAGACAATGGAACTACGCCACATGACGGCTGGTTAATTGATAACATAATTATTTATGATCGTCTTTCCGCAGTATCGCCTCGCCAAAACAATCACCTCATTTCTGTATTCCCCAATCCCGTAGCCAACCAGTTACGAATCAATAGCAAAAGCAACAAATCACAAGCCAACGTGCAGATTACTAACATCATGGGGGAAATTGTCTATGAAAATCCTTTTTTTGTAGGCGATTTTATTGATACACGCCAGTTCCCGAATGGTTTGTATTTGCTCCAATATTCGGACGGGGACAATATTGCCACCCAAAAGTTTGTAGTCAGTCATTAAAAATATTTCAAACCTAAGCGTTTTTCAAAACCAATGAGGTTTGGCGCAACGCCAAAGCACAAGGTTCGACTCTCATACGAGTTAAATCTTGTGCTTTTTTTGATTAAATAACTGTATTTCAGTAGCGTAAATGCCTATTGTGGCCAGAAATGATATTGTATATTATGCAATTGTTTTCCAAAGAATAAGAAAAAGGCGGCATGGCGTGTGTAAGCCGAAAATTATTACATTTGCCTGAATGCTTTGATTTCAAAACTACACGGATTGGTGAAAAAATTTCTACAACTATTGGGTTTGGGTGTGCTGCTGCACACTTCGGCACAGGCTGGCCACGACAACGCTCCGATTGGCGCACGCGCTATCGGCATGGGCAACGCTTCGGTTACGCTGCGCGATTCTTGGTCTATGTTCAATAACATTGGCGGTTTGGCTGGCGTAAAGCAAAAAGAAGTAGGTGTTTTTGTGGGAAATAAATTTAATAACAAATCATTTACGACTGTGGCTGCAGGCTTTGCCGCGCCGCTTCGCGAAAACAAAAACGGCGTGATTGCCGTCAATGTGCAGCGTTTCGGGGACGATTTGTTGAGTCAAAGCCGCGCAGGAATCGGATACGGCCATCAAATCGCGGGCGTTTCCTTAGGGATTCAGGTGGATTATTTGCAAACTTCCGTGTCCGAAATCGGCAGCAAAGGCGTGTTCGGAATTCAGTTTGGCGGTGTGGCCGAAATTACGCCCGAATTGCTCATTGGCGCACATATTTTCAATGTTACGCAAGCCAAAATCGCTGATTATCAGAACGAACGCCTCCCAACCGTGATGAAGGCAGGTTTGTCGTACAGGCCAACTAAAACGTTGATGCTCAACATCGAAACAGAAAAAGACATCGACTACAAAGCACGTGTAAAAGCGGGTGTAGAATACGAAATCGTGAAGAAAGTGTATTTGCGCACGGGCATCAACACCAACAATTTTTCTAACTTTTTTGGAATAGGCGTAAAACAAAGCCTTTTTGACTTTGACTATGCCGCCACCACGCACACCAAATTGGGTTGGTCGCACGCTTTTTCGTTGAGCTACAAATTTTTGTCGCGTAAAACATCTGCCAAACCTTCAAATCCTTCCGCTGATTTATGATAAAAAAATACAGTTTTATCGGTTTGTTGGCATTGGGCTTATCGCTTCAAAATCAGGTGTTTGGGCAAGAATATCCGCGCCAAGAAATAGAACTTGACCGTTTTGTCGAAAACCTATTTCAGTTGCAAGACGCATCGGCCAACTACGAGGATATGTACGAATCATTGTTGTTGCTTTATACCAATCCCCTGAACCTCAACACCGCCGACCGCGAAGACTTGGCCTCGCTCTACGTGCTTTCGGAGGCGCAAATCAACGGCATACTCACGTATCGCGCCAAATACGGCAGTTTTTTGTCTGTGTATGAGTTGCAGGTTGTGCCAGAAATGGACATGAACACGATTTATAACCTCATGCCGTTTACCTATGTGCGTGATGATGGTTTTGCTTCCGACGGTCGTCCGCTTTGGCAGCGTATCCGAACCGAAAAAAATAACACACTGATTGTCAGATATTCACGTTCTTTGGAAAACCAAAAAGGCTACACGCCCGCCGACAGCAATTCGCAAGGCCAACCGAATCAGCGTTATTTGGGCGGCCAAAATAAATGGTTTGCGCGTTATCGCATCAATCACCCGAAAGATTTTAGTTTGGGTTTTACGATGGAAAAAGACGCAGGCGAGCAGTTCACTTGGAATCCCGACAAAAAACAATACGGTTTTGACTTTATGTCGGCGCATCTTTTTTTGGAAAATAAAGGTCGTTGGAAAAAAATTGCGATAGGCGACTACCAAGTACAATTCGGACAAGGGCTTGTGCTTTCGGCAGGTTTTGCCGTCGGCAAAGGCGCGGAAACTGTCGGGACGGTGCGCCGTAGTAACTTGGGTATCAAGCCGTTTACTTCGGTGCTGGAAGGGACATTTTTCAGAGGTGCGGCCGCTACTTACAACATTGGCCGCGTAGATGTAACGGCTTTTCTTTCCCATAAAAAAGTAGATGGAAGCGTCCAAACGGCCACCGATACCATCGACAACGACAACGTAGAAAATTATATCAGTAGCGTAAATATTACGGGTTTTCATCGTACGGCAAGCGAATTAGCCAAAAAACATACCACTACCGAAGACATCGCAGGCGCAAATGCCATTTATCGCAGCAAAGACCGCAATTTGGAACTGGGCGTTTTGGCGACGGGTATGCGTTATAGCGTGCCTTTGCAGCGCGATGCCACGTCCTACAATCAATTTGCTTTTTCGGGCAAACAGAATAGCAATGCCAGCGTGGCGGGTTCGTACAACTGGCAAAATTTTAACTTTTTTGGAGAAGCGGCCATTTCGGAAAGTGGCGGCAAAGGTGTTGTAACTGGCTTTATGTCAAGTCTTTCGCCCAAAGCCGAAATGTCGATGGTGTATCGCAACTATTCCCGCGATTATCACGCGCTTTATTCCAACGCTTTCGGCGAGGCTACGGCCAACACCAACGAACAAGGCGTTTATTGGGGCTTGAAATTGCGCCCAATCAAAAAATGGACATTGGCCGTGTATTACGACCGTTTCAAATTCCCTTGGCTTTCGTATCAGGCCGACGCGCCAGCCGAAGGCAACGAATATTTGGCGCGCCTCACGTATCAGCCATCGCGCAGCATCACGATTTTTGGGCAGTTCCGCAGCGAAACCAAAGGCCGCAACCTGACCAGCAACGACACGCGCATCGATTATTTAGTGCCGACTACACGCCGCAATTATGCCATTAATTTGGATTACAAAGCTCCTGAATACATTAGTTTCAAGACCAGAGTACAATGGAGCGACTGGGAGCAAGAAGGCCGTCCGCGCACGCAGGGCTACGCCATTATTCAGGACATTACAGTAAAGCCAACTTCGCGCCTCGACGTGAGTGTACGCATGGCTATTTTCCAAACAGACGACTACAACAACCGCCAATACGCTTACGAGAAAAACGTATTGTACGCTTTTGCGATTCCTGCCTATTACGGACGAGGCACAAGAGCTTATCTGTTAGCCAATTACGGCATTACGCGCCGCTTAGAAATGTGGTTGCGCATTGCCCGCACGCACTACCGCGACGTAAATACGGTGGGTTCGGGTCTGGAACAAAAACAAGGCAACAAGGACACGGATTTGGTGGTGCAGTTGCGCTATAAGTTTGGTTAAAAGTCTTCAAAATTTGCTGCTAACCCTTCGTTTTTCCGCGAAGGGTTCGTTAATATTGCCCCCTCAATTGATTTAACCAACCAAGAATTTCATGTTTATAGAACCGCATTTTGGTACGCCTCGCACGGGCGCAAATGGCTGGATTGAAGTAGTTTGCGGCTCGATGTTTTCGGGAAAAACTGAGGAGTTGATACGTCGGCTTAACCGCGCCGCCATCGCCAAACAGAGAGTAGAAATCTTCAAACCTGCGTTGGATACGCGTTACCATGTCGAAAATATCGTTTCGCACAACGACAATTTTATTTCTTCTACGCCTGTGGCCAATGCTACCGATATTTTGGAAAAAATAGGCAATTGCCAAGTGGTCGGCATCGACGAAGCGCAATTTTTTGGGGAAGAATTGCTGGACGTGTGCGTTACGCTGGCCAACAATGGCGTTCGGGTGATTGTGGCAGGCTTGGACATGGACTTTATGGGCAAACCTTTCGGGCAAATGCCTGCGCTTATGGCTGTGGCTGAGTTTGTTACGAAAGTACACGCGATTTGTGTGCAGTGCGGCGGTGTGGCTTCGTATTCGTATCGTTTGGTAGAATCCAAAGAAAAATTCTTGTTGGGCGAAACGCAAATTTATGAGGCGCGTTGCAGACATTGTTTTGTAGCTGGCCAAAAAGAACACACTGAGCATCAGGCTTGAATAGCTGATTGTTAGGTTTTTATTTTGAAAATATATTGCTAAAAAATAATTCTTTCTTGCATCATCATGGCGACATCATCTCCGACACAACAGGCAACTAAAAAAGTTTTGATTTTGGCGTATTACTGGCCACCAAGTGGCGGTTCGGGCGTGCAACGTTGGTTGAAATTTGTCAAATATTTGCGTGTGTATGGCTGGGAACCTGTGGTCATTACGCCCAAACATGGCACTGCTCCGTACTATGACGATACACTTTTGCGCGATGTGCCTGAAGGCGTAAAAGTCTATAAAACAGACACTTTTGAGCCGTTTGAGTTGTACAATCGCCTGCAAGGAAAGAAAAAAGATGCGCCGATTCCTGTCGGGACGGTGGGCATCAAAGACCCCAAAACCATTTTTCAGAAAGTAGCCAATTATATCCGTGCCAATCTGTTTATTCCTGATGCGCGGCGCGGTTGGCGCAAATACGCCGTAGAAGCCGCCAAACAAGCCATTGCCGAAAATCCCGAAATCTGTGTGATGGCCACCACTGGGCCGCCGCATAGTGTGCATTTGGCGGGGCTGGACATCAAAAAAATGTCGGGCTTGCCGTGGGTTGCCGACCTGCGCGACCCTTGGACGAATATTTTTTATAACAAAGAATTACCACGCACGGAAAGCACCAAACGCCGCGATAAAGCCTTAGAAGACAGTGTTTTGAAGGCGGCAGATGTGGTTACGGTTACCTCGTGGGGCACGGGGCAAGAATTTGAAAACCGCGCACGCGAAATCCAAGTTATTTTTAATGGCTTTGATGAAGATGATATTTATACGGGTGCGCTTGCGCCTGCCGATTATTTCCGCTTGGCGCACGTAGGCAACTTTTTCCCGTTTTACGACAGCCCAGGACTTTGGCAGGCTATCGCCGAACTTACGCGCGAAAACGCCGATTTTGCCCGCTATTTCCGATTGAGTTTTACGGGTGTAACCGATGCCGTGATTTTGCAAAAACTCTACGATGCGGGTTTGCGCGAGTGGGTGGAAAATAACGCGCCAGTGCCGCACCACGAAGCTACCCGAAAGATGTTTGAAGCGGCGATGCTTTTGTTCGTGATACCGAACGACGGCAGCAAAGGCGTAATTGCGGGCAAAACGTTTGAGTATTTGGCTTCGGGCACGTCGATTCTGACCGTAGGCGACCCACAAGCCAACGTAAGCCAGATTCTGACCGAACAGAAACGTTTGGCGGTGATAGATTATAACGATACGCTAGCGTTGAAAGCGGCTTTGTTACAGACGTTTGAAGCGTGGCTTTCGGGCGGACGCATCACCCGAAAATTTCCTGACAGCGTAACGGGTAGCCCGTACAGCCGCAAGGCACTGACGGGGCGTTTGGCCGCGATTTTTGATAGAATAAAAAAATAACGATACACAAAAAAACTCCCGACTAAGACTTAGGCGGGAGTTTTTTGTGTGTAGGATTTATAAAATAGATTTCAATTATTCTTTGCTAAAATCGAGCGTATCAATGACATAGTGCCCTTTGATTTGCTTTATAACAAAATACACCCTAAACGAGCCTTTGTCGGAAGTGTATTTGCCGATGGCGTATTTTAAACCTTCTTTTGATGCGCCTTGATGAATATAAGCAAAATCAACAGGTGGGTATTTTTTGAAGAAATCTTTGAGAACAAATTCTACTTGCGTGCGGCTGTAATTGGCTTTTTGGCCGTCTATGCCCACTTCTGCACCATCGTTAAGGATTCGGCTAAGTTCTTTTGCTCCACCGCTTTTGATGGCTGTACGGGCACTTTCCACCACTTCGTCTTGGGCCATTGCCCCAAACGATACCAATAAACTAAGCAATAATCCGATTAAAATTTTCATTGTTAAATTTCAGTTGGTTCAGTTAAAACACTACCAAAACTGTGCCATATTTTTTTGAAGCATAGCAACAGTGTTTTTTGTGTATGTTTTTTTAGTAAGACTACTCAAATGTAAATAAAATACCTAAACAACAAACAAGACTAAAGCGATATTTAATATAATCTGCGGCGTTCCATTTCTTCTTGTGTAGCCTGCAACTCTTCCATTTGTTGGCGCATTTCCTCTTCTTGCATACGCATTTGTTCGGCCAGTTCCTGCGACTCACGAAGGAGTTTTTGGGTATGTTCGGCAGTTTTCACAGAGGTAAGTGTAGCGGCAATGCTTTCCATTACCTTCTTCAAAAACTCTATTTGATATGGCTCAAATTTTTTGAATGAAGCAAGTTCTATCACGCCGTTTATTTGATCGTTGAGCTTGATGGGTATAAGCACAATACTACTTGGGTTGGCTTCGCCCAAACCAGAAGTTACTTGCACATAATCGTTCGGCACTTTGGTCATGTACACCACTTCGCCTTCCAGAAATGCCTGTCCCACAAGGCCTTGTCCGATTCCTATGGTTTTATCAATAAATTTCTTTTTATCGTAAGCGTAATAGGCTTGAAGCTCAAGTACCTGTTCGCCGTAGTTGTTTTCACCTAACACAAACATAGAGCCTTGCACCACATTCAGGTAATTAACGAGTCGGCGGGTTACTTCATTGCAGAGGGTTTCGATATTGTCAGAATTGTTACGCAAGATTTCGGCAAAAAGGGCGTATCCTTCGTTTGACCAGTTACGAACTTGGTCGGCCTGCGCCACTTGGCTCAAACTCTCACGCATTTGTGCCAACGACGAACCCAGATCGCCTTCGTTGTTAAATACCTTGATGTCCGATTGAAAATTGCCTTTTCCTACTTCTTCCGCAAAATGTTTTATTTCTTTTAGATTGGTAGTCAGTATGTTAAATTCATAAATAAGACTGTTTAATTCGTCTCTGGCTGGCGGTATTTCGTCGGGTAAATTGCCTAAAGCTAGATTGCGAAGTTCGTATTTGAGAAAGCGAATGCGAGCAATCACTGTTTCTACAATATAAATACCAATGAAAAGCGCGAAAACAAAAGCAATCAAAAACATGATGATAATGGTTACTACCAGATTGTTTTTTTGTTTTTCAATACTCTTAAATGCTGATTGTTGGTATTGTACCAATTGTTGCCGCAGTTGGGAGGCTTGTTCTGCTAAAATATCCAGATGAGAGGCTACTTGTTTTACTTTGGCTGTTTGGTCGGTGTTGGTCGTCTGCAAAATCCCAATAAAAACGTTAAGAGAGCGTTGGTAATTTTCTAATTGACTGGCTACTTTGTCGCTTTCCCATTTGGCCGAAAGCGCAGCCAAAGAGTCTGCCGAAGGTTTTATTTGCTGTTTAATGATTTCTATGCTTTTGTTCTGATAGGAAATATCGCTGGTCAGGGCAAAAGTTTGCATCATGCTGGCCGCACGCGCTGCGCCATCCGAAATACGTCCTAAATACTGGTGTGCAGGCGGAATACTGGCCATTAACGGTTCGTTTACACCAATGGAATTGCTCCACAGCCAATTATTCGTAACAAGCATAATAAAAGCCAAAACGGACATAGACAGACAGCCCATTGTCAATTTGCCCTGAATGGTTCTATTGTTTATCTGCATATAATACGAAATCCCTTTTTTTACCGATGGTTGCCCATCTTTTCGGGAACGGTGCTTAACTTTGGCCATACATACAAATTATTTTCATACAAAAATCCAAACTAAAACAAGAGCGCGTAAAGAGTGCCTAAATTCTTTACAATTCTTACAAATATAAATTTTGCTTTTGTTATTTTCAATAAGCCACTAATAAATACTAAATTTTGACCAAATAAAATTTTAATCTTTATTTTTTTGTAAATTCTGCAAAATACAACCAAAATTGATGGTGTTAAATTTTAATACAATCTTTAACTTTTGTGCCAGTTTTGGTGTTCTCTTACGCCGAGCATAGGGGCACGGCTGTGGGCATAAGGCTAATTCCTAAATGCTTCCGTATATTTGCCCTTACATTTTAATTTTTTCCAAAACAGAATCCAACAAGGATTTGACTTTGAATCAAAGTCTTGAAGGTTCATAATCCAATGAACAAATGAGTAAACATGGAAGAGTATTAGTGGCCATGAGCGGTGGAATAGATAGCTCTGTGGCTGCTGTAATGCTTCACGAACAAGGTTACGAAGTAATTGGTATGACCATGAAAACATGGGACTATGCCTCTGCTGGCGGTAGCAAAAAGGAAACAGGCTGTTGCAGTCTCGACTCCATCAACGACGCGCGAACCGTTGCCGTGAATTTGGGTTTTCCACATTACATTCTCGACATTCGCGAAGAGTTTGGCGACTATGTGATTAACCATTTTACGGGCGAATACTTGGAAGGCCGCACGCCGAACCCATGTGTATTGTGCAACACGCACATCAAATGGGACTCGCTTTTGCGCCGCGCCGACAAGCTCGACTGCGAATGGATTGCCACTGGCCATTACGCCAACTTGCGCCACGAAAACGACCGTTATTTTATTTCCAAAGGCATTGACGAAAACAAAGACCAGTCGTATGCACTTTGGGGCGTTTCGCAACAAAGTTTGAGCCGCACTATGTTGCCACTGGGCAATTTGCGCAAAACACAAATCCGCGAAATGGCCGCCGAACGTGGTTTTATGGATTTGGTGAACAAGTCCGAATCTTACGAAATTTGCTTTGTGCCCGACAACGATTATAGAGGTTTCCTCAAACGCCGCGTGCCTGATTTGCAAGAGCGTGTCAATGGCGGTGAATTTGTGTTGGAAGACGGCACGGTAGTAGGCAAACACGAAGGTTATCCGTTCTATACCATCGGCCAACGCAAAGGCTTGGGCATCACATTGGGTTATCCTGTGTTCGTAACCGAAATCCGCAAAGACAGCAACCAAGTGGTTTTGGGAACAATAGACAAACTCGCGCGCGATGGTATGTGGGCTGGCAAACTCAATATGATGAAATACGCCGACCTGACAGGCCGCACGCTGGAAACCGTTACGAAAGTCCGTTACAACGACGACGGCACATCGGCAGCCATTACGCAAGTCGGCGACCGTATGCAAGTGCTTTTCCATGAAGGAGTTAATGCCATTGCACCAGGCCAAGCCGCTGTGTTTTATGAAGGCAACGACGTAGTGGGTGGCGGCTGGATTCTGTCGAGTTTCAGACAAGAAGCCACGTTATAATTTGATTTTACAAACCTGATAGGTTAGTTTTATTTAAAGCCTATCAGGTTTCTTTAACTGAAAAATATTTTCTAAATGATAGAAAAAAAATCACATTCCACCGCCGCCAAAACTGAAAAAGCTGTTTTGGTAGCAGTGGTTACACAAAAACAAACCGCCGAACAAGCACACGAATATTTGGAGGAATTGGCGTTTTTGGCTACGACGGCAGGCGTGGAAACCATTGGCCGTTTTACCCAAAAACTCGAACGCCCCGACAATCGTACTTTTGTGGGAAAAGGCAAACTCGAAGAAATTGAGGCTTTTGTAAAAGCACACGAAGCCGACACGGTTATTTTTGACGACGACCTTTCGCCCTCGCAGGTGCGCAACTTGGAAAATGAACTGAAAGTCAAGATTCTTGACCGCAGTTTGCTCATCATTCACATTTTTTCGATGCGCGCGCAAACTGCCCAGTCCAAAGTACAAGTAGAATTGGCGCAGTATCAATATTTGTACCCACGACTTACGCGCCTGTGGACGCACTTGAGCAAACAAAAAGGTGGCGTGGGAACACGCGGTGGGCCGGGTGAAAAGGAATTGGAAACTGACCGCCGTATCGTAAAAGACCGCATCGCGTTTCTGAAAGAAAAATTAAAAGAAATTGATAAACAAAGCGTTACGCGCCGTCAAGGTCGCGACCGTCTGGTACGTGTGGCGATTGTGGGTTATACGAACGTAGGCAAATCCACGCTGCTCAATGAACTTTCTAAGGCGGAAGTTTTTGCGGAAAACAAACTTTTCGCGACAGTGGATTCTACGGTTCGCAAAGTGGTTTATAACAACATTCCGTTTTTGCTTACCGATACGGTTGGGTTCATTCGCAAGCTGCCTACGCACTTGATAGAAAGTTTCAAATCCACGCTCGACGAGGTGCGCGAAGCCGATGTACTCATGCACGTGATAGACATTTCGCATCCTGCTTTTGAGGAGCATCTGGAGGTAGTAAACAAAATTTTGGGTGATATAAAAGCCGCCGACAAACCGACGCTTTATGTTTTCAATAAAATTGATTTGTTCAATAACCCCGAACACACGGCCAAAGCTATTGAAAACGAACGACCTACACCCGAAGAGATTATCACGCGCCTAAAGGCCACGTACATGAACCAAGACGATACGTTTACAGTGTTTATTTCTGCCCAAAAACGCCAGAATATCGACGAGTTGCGTAAAATCCTGACGGCGATGGTACGTCGCAAACACATTTCCATTTATCCGCATTTCCTTGAAAATGAGGTGATTTACGGAGAAGCTCCAGAAGAGTCAGAATAATTGACATAAAAAAAGCTACACCGCCAATAAACGATGTAGCTTTTTTTTATTATTAAAAAGAAACAAGCGAATTATTCTTCTAACATTCCGATTCTGACCAAAAACTTGTTGTAAGCGGTTTGGAAATCGGTGTTTTCGGGTTCGGCTGCGGCAGCTTCCGCATACGAGTTCATGGCATCAATGTAGAGATGGTGTTCTTCGTAATAAGCACCAAATATCACTTTGCCGATGATAGTCCCATCGTTTTCGGCTTTGAGTTGCGTTACTTCTTTCTGAATTTTATTGAAATTTTCGCCTTGCACAAATCTCAAACCAATCTTAGCAGCTTGTACTTCTTCGGTCGCGCTCTTAGCACTGATGCCGAGCAAGCACATTTTCGCATTTTTCAGGGCTAATTTTCCAAAATCAACCATCAAAGCCGTGTCCGAAGTTTCTTTCTGGAATACGGTTTGGTCGAACATATCACTAATCGTAACTACATAGCTTTTGGCCGACGGCAATTTGCGCCAACGGAAAGTATTTTGTGCGACAAACACATCCGAAGAAGCAGGCAACAGAATCGTGTTGGCCAACTCACGTTGTAGGGCTGTGGCTGCGCTGTTGGCACGCGAAGTGGAACGAGTTACAGCTCCCGTTACGGCCATATATTGCTGGTGATTTTTCTTCATGTCCTTGTCTTTCTCTTTGAGGCTTTCCCCAAAAACAAAGTTGGCATAACGTTCACTTACAGAGCTACTTACTTTTGCAAATCGCCCTGCCAAATCACTCACTGATTGTTTGCCTGGCGTGCGAAGCTCTAGCACGCGCCCCGACAAGTGCATAAGACTTATGTAGCTATTGGGTGTTACTTCAATGCTTTCGTCATTGTAAAGTTTTTTGCCTGAAGCCAATATGAATTTGCCTGATGGCTTAATCACGGACACCATGCCACGTATAGAAATTACCTTAAAAAGTTCTTCTTGTGGTGCGGCTGGCGACTCTGCCGTAGGGGTTTGCGCAAAGCCTTGTTGTGGAATAAAGACCACTGTTGCTGCACTGAGTAAACCGATTAGCCCTAAGTTTTGTAGAATTTTCATGTTAATAGCAAATTATAATGAGTTCGGTATAGACAACACCATATATAACATCAAGTACACAAAAGTAAGCAAGAGTTTTTAGATAATTACAATTTTTTAATTATATTAACATAAAATTAAGGCTCATAGTTACTTATCTGTATTCGTTTCATTGACGATATACAACGGACGATTACGGATATTTGCGCCCAAGCGGCTCAAATATTCGCCAATAATCCCCAACGAAATAAGCTGAATACCGCCTAAGAATAGCACACTAATAATAGTAGATGCCCAACCTTCCACGTAGTCGCCACTGATAAGCCTTGTGTAAAGTACGTACAGCAATAACAAAAAGGCAAAGCCAGACACCGTAAACCCTGCCATAGTGGCCATTTTGAGCGGAAAGTCTGAAAAAGAGGTAATGCCGTCCAACGCAAAGCGAATCATTTTGGAATAAGTATAACCCGTTTGGCCACCTGCACGTTCGGAGCGGTCGTATTCAACGTATGTTTGGCGGAAACCAATCCATGCAATTTGGCCACGCAAATATTTATTTTGTTCGGGCATTTTTTTCAAAATCTCCAAAACTTTGCGGTCAATTACCCTAAAATCGCCAGTATCCACAGGGATTTCTACGGACGTAATGCGTGCCAAAAGTCTATAAAATACTTTGGCTGTGAGCAACTTCATGAAACTTTCGCCTGACCTACGACGGCGTTTGGCGTACACCACCTCAAAACCTTCGTCCATTTTGGCGAACATCTCAATAATCAATTCTGGTGGGTCTTGTAAATCGGCATCAATAATGGCGATGCGGTTACCTTTGGCGTGGTCGAGGCCTGCCGTTACGGCGATTTGATGACCAAAATTGCGGCTAAAATCTATGTATTTGATGGCTTTGTCTGTTTCTGCCAATCCTTTCACCAACTGAATGGAACGGTCGCGACTGCCGTCATTTATAAAAATAAATTCGTATTCAGAGAGTTTCATGGTCTTGACCAATGCGTCAAGCCTGCGATGCAGCGTAACGATATTCGCTTCCTCGTTGTAAATAGGTATGATAATGGATAACTGCATTATTGTTTAATTAGCCTTTTAAAAAATAGGTTTTAGTTTTCAATAAAAAGACAGAAGCGAAAACGATGTGCGCTTTCAAACTTCTGTCTTTCAGTTATGTAATAAAAATTATTGGTCGAGTTTCAGCACGGCCATAAATGCTTCCTGCGGGATTTCTACGTTACCCACTTGGCGCATACGTTTTTTACCTTTTTTCTGTTTTTCGAGCAATTTACGCTTACGCGAAATATCACCGCCATAACATTTGGCCAAAACATCTTTGCGCAAGGCTTTCACGGTTTCGCGAGCAATGATTTTTTGCCCGATGGCTGCTTGTACCGCAATTTCAAATTGTTGGCGTGGTAAAAGTTCTTTAAGTTTTTCGCAAAGGCGTTTGCCCCATTCGTAGGCCTTATCGCGGTGAACTATGGCCGAAAGTGCATCTACTTTTTCGCCGTTAAGCATAATATCCAACTTCACCATGTGCGATTCACGGAAGCCAATTAGTTCATAATCAAGCGAAGCGTAACCGCGCGAAATGGTTTTTAGTTTATCGAAGAAATCAAAAACGATTTCCGAAAGCGGCAAATCAAACGTAAGTTCTACGCGCTCAGAAGTTAGGTAGTTTTGGTTTTTGATAATGCCACGCTTGTCGATACACAACGACATGATTGAGCCTACATAATCCGACTTAGAAATAATCTGGGCCTTAATGAATGGCTCTTCGATGTAGTCAATGTGGTTAGGTTCAGGCATTTCGGAAGGTGCGCTGATGTTGAGCGTTTCGCCTGCTGTGGTATGGCAAAGAAATGCCACCGACGGAACAGTTGTAATCACGGTCATATCAAATTCGCGTTCCAAACGCTCCTGCACAATTTCCATGTGCAACATACCCAAGAATCCGCAACGGAAACCAAAGCCCAACGCCGCCGAAGTTTCAGGCTCCCACACCAACGACGCGTCGTTGAGTTGGAGTTTTTCCATCGCCGTGCGCAAATCTTCAAACTCGCTGGTTTCCACTGGATAAATACCCGCAAAAACCATTGGCTTCACGTCCGCAAAACCCTGAATCGCTTCCGAACAAGGATTCAAAAGATGTGTAATCGTGTCACCTACTTTTACTTCTTTGGCATCTTTGATACCCGAAATCAAGTAACCCACATTGCCCGCGCCGATAGATAATTGCGGCTCTTGGTTGAGCTTCAAAATCCCTACTTCGTCGGCTTCGTATTGGCGACCTGTGGCCATAAATTTTACTTTATCGCCTTTGTTGATAGTGCCGTTATACACCCTAAAATAAACCTCAATGCCTCTGTAAGAGTTAAAAACAGAGTCGAAAATGAGGGCTTGAAGTGGTGCTTCTGGGTCGCCTTTTGGTGGCGGAATGCGTTCTACTACGGCATTGAGAATGTCCTGAATACCGATGCCTTCTTTACCGCTGGCGTGTATAATTTCTTCGCGTTTGCAGCCGAGTAAGTCCACGATTTCGTCTTTTACTTCTTCGGGCATCGCGCCAGGTAAATCTATTTTGTTGAGTACTGGGATAATTTCCAAGTTGTTGCCCAAAGCCAAATACAAGTTTGAAATAGTCTGAGCTTCAATGCCTTGAGCGGCATCTACGATAAGCAAAGCACCTTCACAAGCCGCAATGGAACGGGACACTTCGTACGAAAAGTCCACGTGGCCAGGCGTATCAATAAGGTTAAAAACGTAAGTTTCCCCTTTGTACGGGTAAGTCATCTGAATGGCGTGGCTTTTGATGGTAATGCCGCGCTCGCGTTCCAAATCCATATCATCGAGCAATTGCGCTTGCATTTGGCGTTTGTCCACTGTCTGGGTAAACTCCAAAAGGCGGTCGGCTAAAGTACTTTTGCCGTGGTCAATGTGTGCGATGATGCAAAAATTTCTAATATTCTTCATTGCAGCTATGTAAAGCGATAAATGCTTGATTCCTAATTTTTTAAATAAAAATTTACAATTCTACTCATGCAAAAGTAGAGATAATTTGTCAAATATCGAAACGGGTTATTTTTTACGCGCCTAAGCCTCTAAAAGTTTCGTAATCACGAATGTAAGCTGCTTCGTTGTAAGGCTCAGAAGCCATACAAAAAAGGACAGTTTCGGGCTGCTCAATCTGGATTTTGTGCCAATGAAGCGGCGGAATAATCACGGCTTTTTGCGGATTTTCTAACAAAAAAGAAAAGGTTTGGCCACTGGCTGACTCGCAAATTATTTCGGCTTTGCCGTGCATGGCCACTATAAAAATTACAGATTTTTGGTGCGCGTGTAACCCTCGCTCGCAAGGGGCAGGCGTGCCATAAATCCAGAAAATACGCTGCGGCACAAACGGAATTTCTTCGCCGCTCATGGCCGACAAAAAACCACGTTCTTTTTCTCCAAAACTTTCAATATCAATACAATATGGCTCTAAAGCGTTAGGCATTAGTTCAAAAATGGGAAGGGTAAATTACTACTCTGCTTTTGTTAAATCAATTTTCGTTTCGGGCTGCGCTGGTGCTTTGTGGCGCAAAATCAGCGAAAGCAAAGGAACGAGCAAAAACATATAAGTTATTTTTTTGAAAAACTCATCTATAAATATTCCGCTGGCGGTGGTTTGGCCGATGGTGGCCAATTGCTCGTCGTAGGCTTTTTGCCCAAATTGTTGAATCGTATTGGCTTTTGAATTGATAATAAATATTTTAGAACTTTCGATGTAGCCCAAAAGTGCTTTGTCGCTCACGTAATTAAGTACCACATACAAAATGCTGGCCGAAAGCAAAGCCGTTACCAATTGCGTAACATTGCCCATCATCAAGGCTTCCCAAAAGTGCAAATGCCCGTCGCGGCGACCGCCACGCACATACCACATCGAAAAAATCATGGCCAAAGCAGGAATCCAAATGTCCATGTAGCGCGCCAATGGACTGGTAAGTACATTGCCGAAAACCAAAAGAAAATATGTGGCGCAGCCAAATCCACTAAAAAGCCCCGCAAAGGCGGCAATGCGCAAAAGTTGTATATTCATTTATCTAAAAATTTGAAAATCAGTTTTTTGTGTGAAAAAATTAAGACTGTGGCACGTCGGGGTTTGAGAAAATAAAGCCGCGTGCATTGACACCATCTTCAAAATCTATTTGCATTCCGAGCACGTACATGGCGTGTTTTTTTTCTATCAAAATGCCGAATCCGTCGGGGTGTGTGTAAGCGTCGTCGGTTTCTTTGGCTTTGTCAAATCCCAACAAATACGACAAACCCGAACAGCCGCCGCCGCGTATGCCTACGCGTAATGCGTATTCGGCAGGAATGTTTTTGTTGGCCATGATTTGTTTTATTTCGGAGGCGGCTCGCTCTGTTATGGAAACGGGCAGCGGTTTTTCTATGGTCGAAATTGGCATTTTCGGAAAATATTTTTATTGAAAATCAATAGCTTAACTAAAAATAGGCTGCAAAGTTAGCTAAATTTTGCCGAAGGCGATATATTCATTTGGCTTCCTATTTTTCAAAATATTGTCGGTGTGTATGCAAATCAATTATATTTTAACGTTCTATTGAAAAAAAATTATAATCTTTCTGCCTCAATCGCGTAATTTGCGGTTTAAGCTATGGTTTTATTCTAATTCTTTACCTTCAACTTTTTACTTATAATTATCAAGCCCATGAAAAAAGTTTTGTATGTCGTTTTGGGTGTAATTGTGCTACTATTTGCCGCTTTAGCGTCTATTCCTTTGTTCTTTAAAGATTCCATTAAAGCCAAGATAGACAGCGAGATAGCCAACGCCGTAAACGCAAAAGTATATTACAATGCCAACGATTTTGGTTTAAGTATTTTTAGCAGCTTCCCGAACCTGACGGTAAGCATGGGCAATTTTGGTGTAGTGGGGCAAGACACGTTTGCGCACGACACGCTGGCCGCCGTGAAGTCTTTTAATGCCGTTGTGGACATTATGAGCGTGATTGGTGGCGACAAAATTAAGGTAAAAGAAATTTCGTTGATTGAACCAAAAATCCGCGTGATTGTGCTGGCCAATGGCAAAGCCAACTGGGACATTTCCAAACCGTCGGCTACGCCCACAGACACGGCCAAGTCCGAACCCTCGTCTTTCAATATCGGGATTGATAAATGGTCTATCAAAGACGGTAACATTTGTTACACGGATTTGACGATACCACTCAAGGCAGAAGTACTCGGCCTGAATCATACGGGCAAAGGTGATTTTACGCAAGATATTTTTGACCTGAATATGCAAACGGTCATCAACTCGCTTTCGGTTACTTTTGATAAAGTTAATTACTTGAGTAATAAAAAATTAGAAGCCGACATGACCTTGAACATGGACTTGCCAAATGCCAAATACACGTTCAAAGAAAATAACTTTAAGCTCAACGAATTTGCTTTTGGTTTTGATGGCTACGTGGCCATGCCTGCGGCTGGTATCGAAACCGACATCAAATTTAAAACCCTCGAAACCAAATTTAAAAGCATTCTTTCGCTGGTACCAGGAGTCTATATGGCCGATTTTGCGGACATCAAAACGGATGGCACGTTGGCTTTTGACGGCTACGCCAAAGGCCTTTACAACGAAAAGCAAATGCCTGCTTTCGGCCTGAATTTGAAAATCGACAAAGGAATGTTCCAGTATCCGAAATTACCGACAGCCGTTACCAATATTGCGTTGGATATGGCCGTGAAAAATTCGAAAGGCATCATCGACGAGACGGAAGTGAACATTAGCAAATTCCATTTGGATTTGGGTAAAAACCCCGTTGATGCCCGCCTGACGCTCAAAGGCCTTACGAATATGCTATTGGACGCGGACGTGAGTGCCAAACTGAATTTGGCCGAAATTACGAACGTGTTCCCAGTGGACGGCCTGACACTCAAAGGGTTGTTTGGGCTAAACGTAAAAGCCAAAGGCACGTACAACGACAGTTTACATTTGTTGCCTGCGGTGACGGCCAACATGAACATGATAGATGGCTTTGTGAAGTCTAAAGATTTTCCTGCGCCAATCGAAAAAATCAATTTTATGGCAAGCGTAGAAAACCCGAACGGCCAAATGGAAGCCACTAAAATCCAAGTACCGACTTTCGGAATGGAACTGGAAGGCGAGCCGTTTTCGATGGTGGCTTTTGTAGAAAATTTAGTTGATTATCAGTACGATGTAAAAGTAAAAGGCGGTGTAGATTTGACCAAAATCACAAAAATTTATCCGCTTGAAGGCATGACTTTGGCAGGAAAAATAAAAGCCGACATTGCCACACGCGGACGTATGTCGGATGTTACGGCCAAGCGTTACGCCAAATTGCCTACGTCGGGAACGCTGACAGCCAGCAATTTTTCGTTTGTGAGCAAAGACGTTCCGCAAGGCGTGAAAATCACGGGAGCGGCCATGAGTTTTGACCCAGTGCGCGCGCAAGTATCTAAGTTTGAAGGATTTTTGGGTAAAAGCGACGTTTCGGCTAACGGCTACTTGAGTAACTATTTGGCATTTATTTTTAATAATGAAAAGCTAACAGGCGCATTGAATTTTTCTTCTAAGAAATTTGATACCAACGAATGGCTCACTAAAGAAGAAGTCGCCACAAAAACCACCGCGGAAGAACCTATGACGGTGGTCGAAATTCCGAAAAACATTGATTTCGTGTTGGCTTCGCAACTTGGTGAAGTGCTATACGACAACATGGACATTACAGACCTGAAAGGCAACATCATCGTGCGCGACGGAACGGTACGTCTGGACAAAGGTACGTTCAATTTGTTGGGTGGCGCGTTTGGCATGAATGGCCTTTACGACTCACGCGACCTGACGCACCCGAAATTTGACTTTGATTTGGACATCAAAAACCTTGAAATTCCGAAGGCTTACCAAACTTTCAATACCGTAAAAATGTTAGCTCCTGTAGCCGAAAATATGACGGGTAAACTTTCTACCAAATTTAAAATCAATGGAGAGTTGGGCAAAGACATGATGCCTGTTTACCCAACCATGAATGGCGCAGGTTTGCTCAATATCGCGGAGGCTTCGCTCAAAGAAATGAAGTTGTTGTCTGGCATACAGAAAGTTACGAAACTAAGCGGTAGCAATTCGGGTGCTGTAAATCTTAAAGATTTGCTTCTTAAAGCCGAGATTCAGAATGGCCGCGTGTTCTTCCAACCGTTTGACGTTTCGGCGGGAGGTCAGAAAATTAACATCGGCGGAAGTCAGGGTTTTGATGGCACGATAGACTACAATATCAAAATGACTGTGCCAGCAGGTGCGGCGGGTGTTGCGCTGAACAATGCAACTTCGTTGCTTACAGGCAAAGCCGCCGACGGTTCGGGCAATGTGAAGTTGAACCTCAAAGCCACAGGCAATCAAAACGACCCTAAAATTTCGTTGTTGGGCGGTGGTTCGGATGGAAGCAGCAGCCTGAAAAGCGACGTAAAAGCCAATGTACAAGCCAGTCTCAACGATGCCAAAGCCAAGGCGCAAGCCACTGCGGACAGCCTTCGCAAAGCTGCCGAAGACAAGGCCAAAGCCGAGTTGGACAAAGCTAAAGCCGACGCAGAAGCCAAAGCCAAAGAGGAAGCCGACCGCCTGAAAAAAGAAGCGGAAGAAAAAGCGAAAAAAGAGCTTGAAAAACTCAAAGACAAATGGAAGTTGCCTAAAAAATAGGCTCTTTTGAATAGATTTCTAATAAACAAAGCAGCCCAAGTTATTCGTTTAATTTGGGCTGCTTCATTTTTGGCAATGCTTGGCCTTAAGTGATGTCTAACTGTTTAATTTAACTTTGGAGCTGTTCTGTGGGTTGGCTGCTTCATCGTATTATCAATCCAGTTCTATAACTAAATTAATCAAAATCAAAACATGAAATTAATAATTCGTACATTTTTACTAATCATCCTAACTTCACAGTTGGTGAATGCTCAAAAAACGCTACCAACCCTCAAGACAAACAAAACTTCAATCAGTATTCAAGAAGGAAATTCTGAATACAAGGACGTTTGGGAAATTTCTCCTGAAGTAAAATTGGATGTTTTTGTTGCAAATCCATTCAGAGGAACCCAAACAATTGTGTTTCGCTCGGACATTGATAGCATTTCTTTTACTGTAAAGCCCAATAAAAAATATGACTTTATTATTTTGTTGAATGGAAAAGACAAAGCATACACACAAATAAGTACTTATAGCAAAGCGAAGCCTTCATTAGAACCTAAACTTTTCTATACAAGATTAAAAAAGGCTAACACACAAACAGATACGATTCCTTTTACGCTTGGCAAAGACAATTGGATTCATTTAAAAGGTAAAATTAATAATTCGGATACCGTCGATTTTTTATTTGATACAGGCGCAGGAATTTGTGTGATAACTTCTTCAATTATTAACAAAAAAGTAAACCTTACAATAGATGGAAGTGAGGAAAATGGCGGAACTGACGGTATCGCGACAGTGGACAAAAGTGCTAAAAATGTAATTGAAATCAGTAATTTAAAATGGGAAAATGTCCCGCTTTTATCCATCAATTATCAAAAACCTACTTTTGATGCTGTGATGGGTTGGGTTGCATTCGAAAATAAAATCATTGAAATTGATTATGAAAAACATATTTTAGTAGTTCATCAATTTTTACCAAACTTATCTGCCGAATATACAAAGCTACCATATCAGTTAATCGGTGGGGTTCCGTATATAAAATGTAAACTTGTTGTCAATAAAAAAGAAGTGGAAGGCTGGTTTGATTTTGATAGCGGTTCTAATGGAGAATTGATTATTGGCCAAAAATTTGCCAGAGACAATGCCCTCAACGACGCGATGAAAAATATTGGTACAAGTATCTCGGTTGGTAGTACGGGAAAAGCCATTAAAAACAATAAAGTGATTTTGCCAAAATTAAAATTAGGCGATTATGAAATGTATCAAGTTCCGTTAGCCATTCAGGAACAAGAAGTAGAGGGCGATGAACATAATGAAAATATTGGAAATAATATTTTGAAACGTTTTAATACCATCATTGATTTTAAGGCTGGTTTTATTTACTTAAAACCCAACAACTTATTTTACACACCGATCATACGAAACTAAAACACTCTGCTATCCTTTCCGCAACGCCGCAATATGCTTGGCAAACATCTGCTTTTCGCCGCTGGACTGGCTCAATGTTATGGCTTTTTGATAATGTGCAATGGCTGTTTCGGACGCATCTGTTTGCCCGTACAAATAACCCAATAAAGCTTCATAATTTACATTTTCGTGCCACGCCAACACCTGCGTTTCGGCAATGGCCTGTGCTGCGCCATGCACTTTACTCACCGCAAAAAGCCGACTTAATACCATAATAGAAGAACTTTCTATTTGAGTGAGTTGGTCGTAAAGCTGTAAAATGTATGGCCATTTGTCAGGGCAGGGCGGTGCAGCGTGCCAATACGCAATACTGGCTTGCAAATGGTAGCGGCTGGGCGGCGGCTGAAGTTGCGAAAAAGCTTTTACCAAATAATAATTTCCTTTGTCTATCAGGGTTTTATCCCAAAGCGTTTGGTCTTGTTGCTCAAACAAAATGGCCTGCCCCGCCTCGTCGGTACGAGCGGCCAAGCGGCTACTCTGATAGCACATCAGCGAAAGCAAAGCATTGGTTTCGGGCGTGTTGGTGAGCGGATTTTCTACCAAAATGAGCATGAGCCGCACAGCTTCCGCACAAAGGTCTTGTCGTGTTTGCTGCTGGTTGGTTTGCGAAAAATAACCTTCATTAAAAAACAGATACAAGGTTTGTAACACTGTATTTAGCCGTTCCAGAATCTCTTTTTCCGATAAAGTTTCCAACTCAAACGCTTGATTTCGGAGATTGTTTCGGGCGCGATAAAGTCGTTTTTTGATGGTTTCGGCTTTGGCCAAAAAAGCGGACGCAATTTCTTCTACACTAAAACCGCACAGAATTTGCAAGGCCAAACAAACCTGTGCTTCGGGCGAGTTGTGTGGCTGGCAAACCGCAAAAATCATTGCTAATTGGCTGTCTGCAATGGTTTTGGGTGAAAATTCGAGATTGATTTCTGGGCTAATCGTGGTTTGGCCTGCTTGCCATTGCGGACGAATTTCTTTTTCAAAAAGGGTATTTCGGCGCAAATAATCCAGTGTTTTGTTTTTTGCAACGCGGTACAGCCACGAGGTAGGGTTGTCGGGGATTCCACTTGTCGGCCAACACTCAAAGGCTTTCAGGAAAGTTTCGCTGGCGATGTCTTCGGCAATTTCAATATGTTTCAAACCAAAATGACGACATAGTACCGCCGTCATTTTGGTGTATTCTGTTCTGAACAAATGGGGCAACAAATTGTTAGCTGTTGTCATTGGGCGTTACGATTGCTCTCACTTCCACGTTTCCGCCAATTCCCAGAATCGGGCATTGTTGTGCGATTAGGACGGCCTCGTTTATGTCGGCGGTTCGGACGATGATGTAGCCGTTGATAAATTCTTTGATTTCGGTGTAAGGGCCATCGGTTATCACGTTGTCGGGGCGCACGGTTTTGGCTTCAGACATCGAAAGTCGGTTGCCTTCGTCGGCCAACTTGTTTTGGGCTGCAACGCTTCCCATCCAGTTCATCCAGTCGGTCATGAGCTGTTGCATTTGTTGAGCCGAAGGCTTGGCTTCTGGATTAGCACTGTTCCTGAAAATTAACGCAAATTCTTTCATTTGAAATAAAGTTTATGGTTTTGTGTGCTAAAGACGTTTGAACGCGCCAGATGGGGACACTAACAACTTATTTTTTTCAAAAAAATTTTCACGCCGTCGAAAAACTATCTTTTAAGACTGCTGATTTTTTAGTTTTTGGACATACGCACTTGATTTTCCGTTCCAATAACAATGTTTACAACGGCCATTTTCAAACACGTGTTGGCAATTGGCGTAGCCATACAACACACTGGCACATTCGGGACAAAGTTGTGGTAGGGGCGAGACCTGCGCGAAAAATTCGCTACGGCATTCATCGCACTTGGAAATGATGGGAAGCATGGCGGATTTTGGTTTTCAGTTCATTAAGCCCCGACCGTTTGCCCGCAATACGGACACACAATCCAGAGTTTTTCCAGTTGGCTATAACATTTTTGGCAAAGAACCACCTTGTCCACCACCGACTTGGCGGGTAGCGAGGTCCGAACCGTGAAGTTTTCGGGGATTTCTTTCAAAAAACTCGATTCGTTGCCTTTTTCCGTAATCAAAAAAAGTTTGTCTTTGGCTCTGGTGATGGCTACATAAAAAAGCCTGCGCTCTTCCTCCATCAACAAATCGTGGTTGGCCTTTTTGATCACCTGAAAAATACGGTCTTCCAGCCAAATATCAGGAAAACCGCCGTAACCTTCCGTCAGGCCAAGAATAAACACGATTTTTGCCTCCAAACCCTTCGCCCCATGAATCGTTTTACCCGAAACTTTGATGCCTTGTTGCTTGAAATAATTCAAATAAGGCGTAAACATTTTACTTCTTCTGTACAGAAATAAAATATCGTCGTGCAAATAACCGTCAGCCAGCAATTCTTTTACTTTTTTGGCGCAAAAATGAATATTATCTTCTTCGTTATTTCCTGCATAAATCACGATTTTATGTTCGGATTTTTTGGAAGCAATAATATCTTTATTTACTTTAAATTTATTGTGCTTTATTACTTCATTACTCGCCCCAACGATGTTTTGAGTGCTTCTGTAATTTAAGTTTAATTTTATTAATTGAGAATTAGTAAAATGTTTCTCAAATTCGAGAATATAACTCACGTTAGAACCTCGAAATCCATAAATACTTTGCCAGTCGTCGCCCACACAAAAAAGCTGCGTATTTTCGGTTAAAAGTAGCTTGATTAATTCTACTTGTATGTTATTTACGTCCTGAAATTCATCTACCAAAATATATTGGTATCGCTGCTTATATACTTGCGCAATATCCGCGTGATTTTTAAATAAAGACGTAGAACGGCCAATCAGGTCATTAAAATCTAAATACGATTTGTCCACGCAATAATTATTGTATTGCAAGGCTATCGGAATGGCTAATTCATAAAAATTGCGTACTCGTTCGTGTGGGTCTGCTTGTGCTTTTTGCAAAATGCCTTCAAAGCTTAAATTATCCACTTTTATCATGTCCGTGATGCGCATGGTTTGCAACACAAAGTCTTTCACATCGTCATGATAACTGTTGAACTCTTCGCGGAACGAAAGCGAAACTTTTCGGTGATAATTGGCTGGTAACCTGTTTTTTATGATTTTTTCGAGCGTATGATTGAACAAGGCCGAGTCTTTCGTCATGCTTTCATACGTTTTCACCAAGAGCAAATTCCCTTTGTTGAATTGCTCTTCTTTATTTTTCATCGAAAAACTTTTGTCGCTGATGTGTTCCAAATAAATATTGGCATCAGGAATATAAAAATCGGGTCGGAAATAAAAATCTTTGACGTTTAATTCTGGCTCGTATTCGTATTTGATGCTGTGTCTGTAAAGCCAATCGGCAATATATTGTTCTGACTTAGAACGTACTTTTGTGCCGTCCAGTGTCGTAAAAAATTTACCGTCTTTAACAGGCAATTTATTTTCTTCTTTTCGTAGATGAATTTTATCTACTACATAATCCAAAATATAGCGTTTTAGCTTCAATAAATACGTTACATCTTCGCACTGATTAATTAATAATTTATGGAAAATATCAAATGTATTTTCGGGTGCTACGTGCGTAGAAATTTCTTCGTCTTCGGCTTGCTGTTCTGCGCCCAAAACCTTGAATTTGTTGTCAAATTCATTTACGCCATAGCTCCGCAATACCGTATAACAAAAGCTGTGAAACGTTCGGATTGTAAGATTATCAATCCATTTGTATTTCTTTTGCTGAAAATATCTTTCTCTATTTTTTTCTGTTTGGCTTAGCTTTTTATCAAAAAGTTTTTGCTCATATTCTCCTGTTGTGTCTGCCGAAATAATAAGACGGTCTATCATTTCATTGGCAGCATTTTTAGTAAAAGTAATCGCTAAGATATGCGCAGGATTTACGCCTTTTTCTTCGATAAGATAAATTAATTTCTGTAAAAGTGTTTTTGTTTTTCCTGAGCCAGCACCCGCCAAAACTAACAGTCTTTTTGCTTCACTTACTACGGCTTCGCGCTGTTGGTCGTTGAGCGAACTCAAATCTGTTTTGGTAGAGGTTTCCATTTTGTGTGGGTTTAAATATAAACTAAAAAGGCAATTTATCCCAGCAACTATAATCGAGAAATGAACAAATAGAAGTGGGTTTATTCGGACAAAACTATTGTATTTTCTGAAAAATTAAAACGGTGGTCGGCTTCTGGGTCTGCCATCGCGGTAGATTTCTTTGCGCCGCTCTTGGAGAATATACAGCGCACCAATCAAAAAAAGTGGCACTTTGGTGAACAGCAACACAAACGCAAGAGTAGGGTGGAAGAACGACAAAACGACTGCAATCGCGCCGTTGGCCATGTCCAGATTGCACATAAGCGCGTAGCGGCGTTGCTGTTCGGGTGCAATGTCGGGGCTAAGAAAATTCTTGCGCAGCGCGGCATAATCCCAAATGAGATTTTGTAAAATGGTGATTAGTAGTACATTAAGGCTGTACAAAAAAATGGCGGGGCTGTCGCCAAAATACGAACTGACCACCGTCGTACTAAACGGCAACACCACTATCAGAAACAGCCACGCAATATTGAGCAAAACCAACACGCGGTCGAGGCGATTGATGTAAATAAAAAAATCGTGGTGCGTTTTCCAGAAATTCGCGATGTTGATAAACGACAGCACAAAAGCCAAAATCGTTTTCCAAGGCCGCAGCAAATCCGCAAAACTCAGATGTTGCCCCGACGGAATTTCTAATTTGAGGTTCAGAGCCAGCAGCGTAATGGCAATGGCCACGATGGCATCACTAAAAAACAGGACTCTTTCAAAGGCTATTTCTTTTTTAAAAGATTCTTTCATGGGGCGTGTTTAGTTGTATCAAGCAAATATAAAAAAAGCAGGCCTCATTGCTTAAGCCTGCTTGTATTGATGAAAAAGAAAAAACTATGTTTGGATTACACCCACGTTATAGCGACGTTCGATAGGCGCGTTATTGGCTGCCCCGATGCCCAAGGAAATAGCGTTTCGGGTTTCTAACGGGTTAATCACATCGTCCACCCACAGGCGCGAAGCCGCGTAGTAAGGCGAAAGTTGTTCGTTGTAAGTTTGCGTTACGTCGGCCAGTAGCTTTTGTTCTGCTTCGGGCGTAATGGTTTCGCCTTTGGCTTTGAGCGTAGCTACTTGTATTTGCAAAAGGGTTTTGGCCGCTGCCGCGCCACTCATTACGGCCAGTTGTGAGGTTGGCCACGAGAAAATAAGACGCGGGTCGTAGGCTTTGCCACACATGGCGTAATTACCTGCTCCATAGGAGTTTCCGATGATAATTGTAAACTTCGGTACAACAGAATTGGCCATGGCGTTTACCATTTTCGCACCGTCTTTGATAATGCCTCCGTGTTCTGAACGGCTGCCCACCATAAAACCCGTTACGTCTTGTAGGAACACCAACGGAATTTTCTTTTGGTTACAGTTCATAATAAAACGCGCGGCTTTGTCGGCTGCGTCCGAATAAATCACGCCGCCCATTTGCATTTCGCCTTTTTTGGACTTGACGATTTTGCGCTGATTGGCCACAATACCCACAGCCCAGCCATCTATACGCGCATAACCGCACAGAATAGACTTACCGTAAAGTGCTTTGTATTCCTCAAATTCCGAATTATCTACCAAACGTTTGATTACTTCGCCCATGTCGTAAGGCTTGGTGCGGTCGGCGGGTAGAATATCAAAAATTTCTTCGGGATTTTCTTTGGGCAATTGTGGCGCGGCGCGGTCAAAACCTGCGCGGTCTGGCGCACCGATTTTGTCCATGAGATTTTTAATCGCATCCAAACAAGCCTCATCGTTGGGATATTTGTTGTCGGTTACGCCCGAAATTTCGCAATGCGTACTTGCGCCGCCAAGCGTTTCGTTGTCCACGTCTTCGCCAATGGCCGATTTGACCAAATACGAACCCGCCAAAAATACCGAGCCAGTGCCTTCCACAATCAGAGCTTCGTCGGACATGATGGGCAAATACGCGCCACCCGCCACACAGCTACCCATAATCGCGGCTATCTGAATGATGCCTTGCGAAGACATCATGGCATTGTTGCGGAAAATACGCCCAAAATGTTCTTTATCGGGGAAAACTTCGGCCTGCATCGGCAAATAAACGCCTGCGCTATCCACCAAATAAATGATTGGTAGGCGGTTTTCCATGGCGATTTCCTGTGCTCTTAGGTTCTTTTTGGCCGTAATAGGAAACCAAGCCCCCGCTTTTACAGTAGCGTCGTTGGCCACTACAATACATTGTCTATCACGTACATAGCCAATCATCACTACTACGCCACCCGACGGGCAGCCGCCTTCTTCTTGGTACATTCCTTCGGCCACAAACGTACCAATTTCTACGCGTGGCGTTCCTTCATCAAGTAAATATTCTATGCGTTCGCGAGCCGTGAGTTTTCCTTTGGCTTTATGGGCTTCAATTTTTTTGAGGCCGCCGCCAAGCTGTGTTTTTTTTCGTTTTTTCTCCAATTCATCGCAAAGAGCTTGTATGGCTTCTGCGTTGGGAGTTTGTGTTGTAATCATGGATTAAATTGGGTGTATGTTAGTAGATTCTTACTGATTCAAAGGTCGCGGTTTCTTTTCTTAAAACAATAAAATTGAGCTAAATTATGCGTAGGGAATAAGGGAAGAGATTCTTTTTTGGGATATTTACTTTTATATGTATGTTTTGTAGTTAAAAATTATTTTTTAAGAATAGATTCGTTTATCTTTGTGCTATTATGTAGTTTTTATTGTTTTTATCGAATAAAAAAAGTTGCTTTTTGTTTGTTTTGGGCATAAACACTAACGATTTTTGTTTTTTAGAGTTGTATTATCATACACATTAGTAAATTTCAACTATATCATAATGAAAAAAATACCACTTATTTCGACTTTATTATTGGTGATTATTTTGCTTGCTTCGGGTAAGGCGCAAGCGCAAAAGGTGGATTACAAAATAGCATCGTTATTTATCTATAATTTTGCTCAATATATACAATGGCCAGCCAATGAGGCCAGCCGCGAAGAATTTGTGATTGGCGTGGTGGGTAATTCGCCTGCTGCTATCTCCGAATTTAAAAAAGCTGTCGTAAATAGAAAAACCTCTAAGGGACAATCTGTCAAAGTGATCGCTTTAAAAAGTAATTATGAAGCCTTAGATTGTCATATTGTATTTGTGCCGTCGGGGGAGAGTAGTAAAATTGCTGAGCTTAAAGGTATTATTGATCAAAAGCCTATATTATTAGTATCCGAAAAAATGGGCTTGGCCAAAAAAGGTTCGCACATCAACTTTTTTATTGACGACGACGACGACTTTAAAACAAAATTTGAGCTAAATAAATCGGCCATTACACAGCATGGCTTGCGCGTATCTTCGGAGCTAACCGCTTTTGCCGTCGTAATATAAAAGTATAGAACACATTGTTTAATATTATCTAAAAATGATAGTCAATCCTTCCTAAACAATTGACTATCATTTGTTTTTTATGAAAAGAAAATTTTTACTTCTTATACATTTCTTTGCTTACAGCCAAATACTCATGGCACAAACGAGTAAAGACAGTCTTATTTCTGCGGATTCTGTTTCGCTACAACAACTACTCAATCTTAAATCTTCGGGGATTTCTAGTGAGCTGGAAAAAGATGTAAACGAGTCGGTGCAAGCCGCTTCCAAACGTCCGTTGCCTTTGCGCAAATCGCCCAGTATTGTGAGTGTCATTAGTAATGATGAAATTCAGATTTCGGGCGCACGCGATTTGGTGGACGTGCTGCGTCTGGTACCAGGTTTGGAGTTTGGAACAGACGTGCAAGGCGCGTATTCTATTGTTTTGCGCGGGAATGTTTCGACCGAAGGGAAAATTTTGCTGATGCTCGACGGAATGGAATTGAATGAAAATATGTACGCTTCTATTCAGATAGCTAATCGCATTCCCGTAGAACAAATTCGTCGTATTGAGGTGATTCGCGGGCCAGGTTCGGCTATTTATGGCGGTTTTGCCGAATATGGCGTGATTAATATTATTACCAAAAATGCTGACCGCAATGGATTTCGAGTAACAGCCGCCAATGGCATGGGCAAAGAAGGTTATATGCGCCAAACGGCCAGTGTAACGGCAGGTGTAGGCAATGAAAACGTACGTTTTGCGGCTGGAGCGTGGCTGGGACGTGCGCAACAAGGAGAAGGCAAATACCGTGATTTTTATGGAAATAGTTATGATTTGCGCGACAACCAAACTTTTCAGACGATGGCTGCCAATCTGCTTTTTACCTATAAAAACCTGTCTGTCAGTACATTTTTGGAGCAATACAACACCCAAATCCGTGATGGCTTTGATGAGGTACGTCCGCAAGCCTACGACAACAATTACAAAACATTGATTGTAGAAGCCAAGCATCAGGCCAATATTAGCCCCAACTTGCAGCTTACCACCAAGTTGAATTATAAATTTCAACGACCTTGGGAACTACGTGCCAGCAGCCTCAAGGTGGCTTCAGACGACAGTACCGAATACGAAGTTTATCAACGCAGCGTGGCACGTTACAAGCTCAACAGCACGATGAGTTATGATTTTACGAAAAAAATAAACCTAATTGCGGGAGCTGAATACTTTCAAGACATAGCCAAAACCGACTCAGTAACTGATATGTTTTATAACGGTAAAGACAAATTATCGTACAATAACATTGCTGTTTTTGCACAAAGTTTGTTTAAATATCGCTGGGCAAATATTACTGTTGGTGCACGTTACGACCACCACAGCCACGCGGGAGCTGCTTTTGCGCCACGTGTGGGCATTACGAAGCGTTATGACAAATGGCATTTTAAGTTATTATATGGCAACTCATTCCGTGCGCCAAGTGTCGAAAATATCAATTACAGCGAAAATGCAGGAATCAAACCCGAAAAATCTACCGTAATTGAATTGGAAGCAGGTTATCAATTGGACGAAAACTCTTTGATAACCATGAGTTTATACGACATAGAAACACGTAAAGTGATTGTGTATTCGAGCGTGGACGATGTGGAAGTATATAAAAACTTGCCCAAAACAGGCAGCCAAGGCATAGAGGCAGAATATCGTTACAAAAAAGATGGTTTATTCCTAACGGCCAATTATGCCTATTACACCAAAGCCAATAAAACTCAAATCGGTATTTATTCGGTGGAAGGCCACGACGGGGCAATTTTGGGAGCGGCACAACACAAAGTTAATTTGGTGTTGGGTTGGAATGTTACGAAAAAAATGAGCCTTGCGCCAAGCTTGAATTGGTTGGGCAAACGCTATGGTTATGCACCAGCTGACTTGTCGGGGTTGGGTGAATTGAAAGAGTACAAACCAACGGCTTTGCTTAATTTTTCGGTGCGTTACGTGGATTTCTTGATTCCTAACTTATCGGTAGTTTTGAGCGGCTATAATTTATTAAATGCGTCTAACCCATTGATTTGCAACTATTACAACGCAGGCGGACATACGGCCATGCCCAACAATCCACGCGAAGTGTTAGTGCGTTTTTCGTATAGATTTTAAAATTGGATTATTACAAACAGGTAGAATGCAGGCGCGGCCATGTTTTTATATAAAAACATGGCCGCGCCGTTTTGTAATACAATATTGTTTTTATTCGTAAATCGGGCTTACGTCTGTCGCGATCTCATCACCTTTGTCTCCCATTACAATCGTAAATTCTACTTTTTGGCCTTCGCGCAAGTCCGCAAAATCGCCATTGATTACTTTACTCCAGTGAAAGAATAAATTTTTTGGTTCGTAATTGATAAAACCAAAGCCATTTTTAAGGTTGTTGATGGTGCTAATTACCGTACCTGCATCGGTATGAATGGCAGGCTCAAAAGGCGGTATAAATTCTGGACGCTCCGCAGAAGGCGGGTTGCCGTAAGGTGTGTTATGGCGAGGCTGGAATTGTTCCTTTTGTACAAAAAGTTTATCTACGATTGGGTCGTATTTGTTGAGCTTCGTATCAATGATTTCTTGCATGGCTATCGGGTAGCTCACTTCCTGCAAAAGTTCCAAAGATGTAGTTGTTTTTTTCGGGCGGCCTGTGCGGCTGTCTGTATATTCAAAGTCCCAACCAAGTACCATTACCCTGATACCCAGCGTATTGAGTTTGCGAGCCAACGGCACATAATCTCCGTCCGAAGCAATGAGCACTACTACATTAAAGTTTTTGTAAATTGCTAATTCAAATACTTCTAAAGCCAACCAAACATCAATTCCTTTTTCTTCTCGCTTTCCGTCTCTGGATCTAAGGGGCAAATAGTGTGTTACAACGCCCTCATTCATCAAAATATCATCAAAAATTCTTTCTGCTAATAATTTATTCTGCTCTTCGGCTTCGTAAGATGTGAGGCGGCCTCTAAAATAATGCGCGTCTACTACTTTACACAAATCAAATTCTACACCTTCTTTTTTTGATACTTGATTTCTTACAAATTCATGAATCCCTGATATGCTAAGTCTTGATTTACGGCTGTGTTCATAATTGTAATAGTTACTTACGTGCGAAAAATAATTTCCATCGTAAAAAACGCCTATACGTGTCAATTTCCCATTAAAATCTGCCATTTCCTGATTTTTAAATTTTGTTGTACATCATTTTGAATAAAAGTAATAAAGGAAAGAAAGTGTTTGAAGCGGGTTATATTCTAAAAATCTAAAGTAAATAGGTAAATACTATAAAAAAAATTGGTTATGTGCGATTATAAGTATTATTAATTTTGAGTTTTTGAAAATTTTAAAAACTGAAGCATTAGCAAATATAAGCAATGAACCTATCAATTACTAAATATTGTGGTAAGTTTTAATTACCTTTTAAGACTTTTTTTGAAAATATTACAATCGAATATTGTACTATATTCATTTAGTTTTTTCGCTTTTTTCTAAAAAAATCAGTCATTAGCATTTTCGCTTCTTGCTCCATTACGCCCCCAATTACTTGGGTTTTGGGATGCATCAAGGCTTTATTTAGCACCGAAAAGCCGCGTTTGTGGTCTGGAGCAGCATAGACCACTTTCCGCAATTGCGCCCAATACAATGCCCCCGCACACATCGGGCAAGGCTCTACGGTAACGTACAAATCGCAATCTTTCAGGTATTTAGAACCCAAAAAATTAGCGGCTGCCGTGAGGGCCAACATTTCGGCGTGCGCCGTTACGTCGTGGAGCATTTCGGTTTGGTTGTGGGCTTTGGCAATCACCAGACTTTGGCACACGATTACCGCCCCAATCGGGATTTCGCCCAAGGTCTCGGCCTCGCGTGCCTGCTGCATGGCCATTTGCATAAATCGAATATCTGCCGCCTCCATTAGTCGTTGTAGTCGATGTAATGTTCCCATTTCTGAATGACAGCACTCAGGTCTTGCGGCAACTCCGAATCAAATTGCATGAACTCGCCCGTGCGCGGATGCACAAACCCCAACGACTTGGCGTGCAGGGCTTGGCGCGGCAACATCTGAAAACAATTTTCTACAAAAGTCTTATACTTAGAGAATTGTGTGCCTTTTAACACGCGGTCACCGCCATACGTCGTGTCGCCAAAAAGCGGATGCCCAATGTATTTGAAGTGGGCGCGAATCTGATGTGTACGTCCCGTTTCCAAGTTGCATTTAACCACCGAAACATAACGCAAACGCTTGAGTACCTGATAATGCGTAATGGCGTGGCGGCCAATACTTCCATCAGGAAAAGCATCTACGACGCGGCGGTCTTTGAAGCTGCGCCCCAAATGCACGTTGATAGTGCCTGCGTCTTGTTCGGGTTCGCCCCAAATCAGGGCGATGTAGGTGCGCTCAATGCTGTGGTCATAAAATTGCTTGGCCAAATGCACCATCGCCAGCTCCGATTTAGCAATCACAAGCAGCCCCGACGTGTCTTTATCGATGCGATGCACCAAACCCGGACGGCCTTCGCCGTTTTGGCTGGTCGGCAGTTGCTGAAAATGATACACTAAGGCATTGACCAACGTACCCGTATAATTGGCGTGGGCTGGGTGCACGACCATGCCCGCAGGTTTGTTCACGATAAGTAAATCATCGTCTTCAAACACAATGTTAAGCGGAATATTTTCGGGCAAAATGGTAGTATCTCGCGGCGGCTGTGGTAGCGAAATGCTGATAATATCGCGCGGTTTTACTTTATAACTGGCTTTGATTTTTTGGGTATTCACCAACACAAAACCATTGTCGATGGCCAGTTGGATTTTGTTGCGCGAAGCATTGGGTATTCTGTCTATCAAGAACTTATCTATACGCATGAGCGACTGCCCTTTGTCCACTTCTATTCTGTAATGTTCAAAAAGGCCATTTTCTTCGTCCGAAAATTCATTGAAGTCTTCTTCTGTCGTTTGGGTCATGCTCATAAGTTTTTATTCAAAATCAAAAATAAAGGCCACAAAGGTAAACATTTTTAGTATCCGAAAAGCGATGTCATATCATTCGGCATTTTCATACTACAATTGTCTGATTTTTTGGAATAATCAAATAGTTTTTGGTAAAATATTTTTTCAAAACCAAAGCAAAAACTAATTTGGCCAATAATTTTTAAGCAAACATTATATAAGATAGTTTATGAAAAAAAATGTACTCATGTTGGCCTTGTTGTTGGCGGTTGGCGGTTGGCAACAAGCATTCGGACAATGGAAAGGCGTGGCAGGCGGCTTGGGTTATACGTTTGGTTCGGCCACAGTAGGAGCGGCTGGTTATAATTCTACCACAGGCGGAGGTGCTTACGAACAAAAACGCAAATATAACGTTGCTACATTCAATTTAATGGCAGCTGGTGGACATGCTTTTTGGGATATGAATTTTGGTTTGCCTGTAAAGAAGAGCGACAAAATAGGCAATGTTTTTAATACAAAGCTTGCTTTTGGCGGATATTTAGGGAAACGTTTGGGCATTATGGTCGGCGGCCAATACAATTACATTACGATTCCAGATTTGGAAATGCCTTCGCCTTATGTTTCCTCGTTTGAAGGGGCTAAAACATGGAATCAACGTGGCGTGGGGGCGCATTTGCTGCTTAATCCGTCGGGTAAAGAAGATGGTAAATTGCTTTTGCGTTTCAGCCTCATGAACGAGTGGTTGCGCCGCGACAAGAAAAAATATAAAGGAGATGGCGGCACGTTTGAGGGCGCATTGTACTGGACAGATTCCGAAAGAAGTATTGGCTTGCAATTGGTGGCTACATTCTCGAATCTGAAGTGGGATTCGTACCAAGATAGCAGCAACAAAACCATTCCTGAGAACAAAGTAAATGTATTTAATTGTGCTGCTACGCTTCTTTTGCCGCTTTCGGCTTGTGGCGGTGCTTCTAGTACACGTACCACCATTATTACGATTACACCCAAATAACCCTAACTACACACATAAGTGCGAACGGCTGCCTCTTTCTTGAAGATGGTAGCCGTTTTTTGTTGAAATAGATTGAATTTTACTGTTATTGAATCATTTGCAGTACAAACCACCAACCGCCCGTAGTGAGCAAACTGGCCAAAATACTAATGCCAATAATGAGATTGACCAAATCAGGATTTAGTTCGTAGTCGGCGGCCATAATGCTGGCCGAAAGCAGGGTAGGCATGGCGGCTTCAAACACGCTAATTTGTACGATGCGTCCGTGCAAACCGAAGGCCAATACAATCCCAAATACAAGCAATGGTGCTATCAATAATTTGTAACATAGTGCTACGGAAATATGTTTGATTTGCAATTGCCAGCCTTTGAGTTTTAGTTGTAATCCGATCGAAAATAAAGCCAATGGCGCGACGGTTGCCGCCAGTTTGTCGAACAGCGGTGCAGCTAGTGAAATATCTATCCATAAAGGTAAAATTAAGGCCGCAATACAACCCAAAAATGGCGGAAAACGCAGTAATTTTCGGGTAATTATTCCCCAAGAAAAAGTATGATTGTCGGAGGAATTTACAGCCGTCATTAGCCCAACTGTAGAGAATAAAAAGAAGGTCATTTGGTCGCAAATAATCGCAATTCCGAGTTCTTTCTCGCTAAAATATGCCATAATAAGCGGAAATCCAACAAAGGATGTATTGCTCAATCCTGTGGTAAGTTTTAGCCCGCCAATGGTAGCATTGTCGAGTGTTTGTCGGCGGCTATAAAGCTCGATCCAGAGCCATGCACCAGCCCAAATAATTATGGGTGAAATTACTGGCAAAACAAGTTCGGTACTCCACTGGATATAAGGCAAATATTTGAAAGAAACTGCGGGTAATGCCACATAAATAATCCATGCATTAATGCCTTTGTGTGCGTCTTTGGGCAATGTTCCTGACTGGCGGAAGAGTGCACCAATGGCTATACATAAGCCGATTAGAATAAAATTTATCATAGCTGAACGAAATTATACTGTACTGATTGATAGTTGATTAGATTGCTTTGGGAAGTGATTTTAAAATAGTAAAGACTTTATGTAAGTAAAAAATAATAAAGCTCAAAAGCAAAATAAATAATATCAAAAATAAAATACGAAAATAAATAATTGTTCATAAAAAAACGCTATGTATTATTCATAATACATAGCGTTCTGTAATTGTTTTTTTGTAAAAAACTACTCAGCTTTTGGCTTACGGCCACGGCGAGATTTAACTTCTGTTTCTTCTTCAGCAGGATAAAGAGCCAACACGTTGTCGATTTCTTTTGTCAAACGGAACAATGCTTTCATTTGTTCTGTTGTTTCTGCTTTAAGAATCAATTGCTCGAGTTCTTCTCTGATTTTAGCTAATTTTTTCATTGGAATTTAAGATAAGGAGTTATAAATTTAAAACTGCGCTGTAAAAATAGTCATGTTTATTTCTCAAACAAAAAAATATACTTTTTTTTGGAAATTTAATTTAAAAATGACAAAAATTGACAGTTCATTTTATTTGATGAACGAGAAATATTTGTTTTTATTTTATTTAAAATACAGTAGAACAATGCAAAATTTGTGCGTGGCTTTTTGATAGAATATTTGTAGTTTTGTAAAATTTTTTTTTTATAAAAAAACAGTAAGTGTTTGACTGTCTGATAATTGATGTTTTTGTTTAATTCAAATTACTAATGCCTTTATCTATCAACGAGCAAGCTCCAGATTTTAGTTTACCTACTTCTGACGGGCAAATTTTTAGCCTTTCGGCCATCAAAGGAAAGCCTTGTATTTTATATTTTTATCCCAAAGATTTTTCGCGTGTTTGTAGTGCGGAAGCCTGCGAATTTCGGGACAATTTTGCCGAATTAAGAGGTTTGGACGTGGCCGTTTATGGCATCAGCCGCGACGATGTGGCTACACACGCACGTTTTCGCAAAGCACATCAATTGCCATTTGAGTTATTGGCCGACACCGATGGCAAAGTAGCCGAAGCCTACAAAGCCCTTGTGCCGATTATTAAACTCACGCGCCGCATTACGTATCTGCTTGATAGTGAGCATAAAATCGTGGCTGTTTACGAAAATATGTTCAATGCCCGCAATCACATACAACGCATGTTAACCAAGATGCAGCATTAAACCGCCCGCAATATTTAGAAGCCAACTTTTTTTACTAATTTGGCACAGTTTTAATTTAGGAATTACAAGCCCCTGATTTTATGAAGTTGTTTATCAACGATAGGCTTATCAATATTGTAAGGCACGAAGACATGCCTTTGAGCTACGAGGATTTTGATATGGTCGTGAACAGTCAAATTCCGCTAAAAAGTATCAAACTCATTGGTCATGTGCTGATTACGGACGGAACGCCCGCGTACATGGATTCGTTGTTGGCTTTGATGGAAGTAAAAAAACTCAAAAAATTAAAGTCTATTACCTTTATCGCCGAAGAGTACAAGGAGGTGAAGCGTTTTATCAAAAAACAATTCAAAATCATTGAAGCGGCTGGCGGTTTGGTGATGAAAGGCGACCGATTTTTGATGATTTATCGCCTCAAAAAATGGGATTTGCCTAAAGGCAAACTCGAAAAAGACGAGACCAAACTCGAAGGCGCGGTGCGCGAAGTGGAGGAGGAATGCGGAATTAAGGTTTTTCCCGAATCGAAAGTTTGTACTACGTGGCATACTTACGTGTCGGAAGGCCGCCGTATTTTGAAAAAAACAACGTGGTATCTGATGGAATGCACCGATGATTCGCACATTTCGCCCCAAACGGAAGAGGATATCGAGGAGTTGCGTTGGATGAATGAAGGCGAAGTAAATGTGGCTTTACAGAATAGTTATAGTTCCATTGCTGCCGTTTTTAATGAATATTGGCAAACGCAAGTGAGTTAATTAATAAATTGAAAATCAATACACTATGCTAAAAGTGCTTATCGTAGAGGACGAAGAAATAGCCGCCGAAAAACTCGAATGGCTTATTTTGCGACACGATGCTAACATTGTGGTATTGGATAAACTGGATTCTATCAAAAGTACGGTTCGGTGGTTGGAAAATAACCCAGCCCCCGACCTTATTTTTTTGGATATACACCTTTCGGACGGTTTGAGTTTTGAGCTTTTCAAAAAAGTCAAAATCGACGTACCGATTATTTTTACGACGGCCTACAACGAATTTGCGGTAAAAGCCTTTGAGGTGAATAGCGTAGATTATTTGCTAAAACCCATCAAAGCCGACGACATCGCCCGCAGTTTGTATAAGTACGAGCAACTGTATCAACAAAAAAATACGCCTTCTTTGGGTTTTGATGTCAATACGTTGTTGGAGGCTATTCGGCAACAACAAATCCCAACAAAGGCTTATAAATCAAGGTTTTTGGTCAAACTTGGCCAGCGTATTTGGTCTGTGCCAGTGGAAGAAATCGCGTATTTTTTTGCCGAAGACAAACTGATTTTTATGGTTTGTACGGACAAGCAAAAAATTCCTGTAGATTATACCTTAGACCAACTCGGCGAGATGCTCGACCCCGCCCTTTTTTTCAAAGCCAATCGGCAATTTATTGTCAAAATAAATAGTATTAGCAGCATTATGCCTTACAGCAACAGCCGCATCAAAGTACATTTGCAACCACCCGAACCGCGCGAGCTGATCATTAGCAATGATAGAGCTCCGCTTTTCAAACAGTGGTTAGATCAATAATTTGTTTTTGTTTTATCCTGAAATAATATAAAATATGTCTGCTGCCAATCAATTGCTTAACCCGCGCCAAACCGCCCAGAAAGTAACGCGTATGGCCTACGAAATTTGTGAACAAAACTTAGAAGAAAGCAATGTTATTGTTGCTGGAATTTTTGATGAAGGCTACCGCTTGGCGCAAATGTTAGTGGAGCAATTGCGTGCCATTGCACCATTCACGGTGGAACTTTTGCAAGTAAAATTAGACAAAACAGCCGCCACACAACCGAATGTATTGTTAGATAATTCTAGTATTTCTTTTGAAAATCAAGCAGTTGTGTTGGTAGATGACGTACTAAACAGTGGCCGAACTCTTACTTATGCCCTTGCACCATTTTTGGCCAAAGGCTGCAAAAAATTGCAAGTAGCCGTGTTGGTAGAACGCAGCCATCGTACTTTTCCGATTCGTGCCGACTTTGTGGGCTATGCGCTGGCCACCACCATTCAGGAGCATATTTCTGTGCAATTGAGTGAGGCGGAAAGCGTTGGCGTTTATTTGGGTTAATCCATGATAAATACAATAAAAACGGGTGCTTTTCGGTGGTTGGATATTGTCTTGCCTACATCCCAAGAGTTAGAGGAATTGGCACAGACTTACGCCCTGCCGAGTCATTACGTGAATGCGTGTTTGGATCCTGAGCATTTGCCGCGCTTTCAGGTTATGGAAGGTGGCGGAACGTACGTGATGTTGCGCCAATATATGCCCGATGCGGAGGCCGAAGCTGATACCATTCGGGAAATGACGCAGAAAATCGCCATTTTTTATGGAGAAAATTTTTTGATTACGATTCACCGAAAGCCGCAACAACTGTTGGATGAATTTTTTCAGCGAACAGCCCAAAATGCGAATATCTCCGTAGCCCAAACGATAGAAGCCATCGTTAATTTTTGTGTGCAGAGCTATGAACTGCCCATTGAGCAGGCTTCAGACCAACTGGAAGACTATGAGGAAATGATTATTCTCAAAAAGCCCAGTTCCCTGATGATTCAGCGACTTTTTTATATCAAAAGGCGCATGAATCTGATAAAGCGTTTGCTTTCGTTTACGCACGAAATCGCCTTGCAATTGCCCGACCTTACGCCCCAAGACAAGCGGCACGAACCCGTGCATCTGGTAGAAAAGCTCTCGTTTCGGACGGAACAGGTATTAGAAATGGCTAACTCACTGATGAACTTGCATTTGGCTTTGGAGTCGCATCGCACCAACGAGGTAATGCGCGTGCTAACCTTGTTTTCGGTATTTTTTATGCCCATTACGTTTATTGCGGGGGTTTATGGCATGAATTTCAGTTATATGCCCGAACTGCAACACAAATGGGGTTACCCAATTGCTTTGTTAGGAATGTTGGCTACAGGTGTAGGACTTTTTGTTTGGTTTAAAAGAAAAGGTTGGTTGCGCTAACTTGCATTTATCCCTATCTTTGAAGTTTTTAAGCCAAATTTTGAATTGATTTTATCAAGTATATAAGAAATGAGCAAACCTTTGTCGCCTGTTACGCAAAAGGCAGAAGTAGAATTAGACGAAAACTTTACAGCAGCCGAAATCATAGCGGCCTATCGCAAAGATAACATTGATGTTGCCGAATATTTTGCAGGACTCACACAAGTAAATTTGTATAAATGCACGGCTACGGGCTACCGTTTTTTTTATCCATATTCTGTGATTGGGCGTTCGTCATTGTACGACCAATTGCAAAAGCAACACGGCTATTATATGGTAGAAAAATGGGAACATACGCAAGCCCTTGAGCATATCAAGCCAACCGATTCGGTGTTGGAAGTGGGTTGTGGAAACGGAAATTTTCAGGAGCGTTTGCGCAAAAAAGGCGTAACGAATGCCGTTGGCCTTGATTTTAGCGACGATGCCATCAAGTGGGCAAAAGAAAAAGGCCTGACCGTTTACCAACAAAGCATACAAGACTATGCCAAACTGCACCCAAACACTTACGATGTGGTTTGCTTTTTTCAGGTGTTAGAGCACATCGACGATATACATTCGTTTATGTCGGCGGCGGTGTCGGCCCTCAAACCCAACGGAAAATTGATTATCGCCGTGCCTAACAGCAACCCGTATTTGTATCGTTACGACCGCCTGCACGCCCTGAATTTGCCGCCGCATCACATGGGACTTTGGGACAAAAAGGCGTTGGCCGCCATTGCGCCACATTTTGGCCTAAAAACGTTATCTGTACAAACAGAAGTGCTATTGCCGCAATATCGTTCGGGTTTCCGTAATGCTTATATAAAACATTTGGAGAAAAGTAAACCATTGCAAGCCAGTGTGTTAAAACTTGTACCTGCTTTTGTGTTCAAATTCTTTTTGGCGCAGTCGGAAGCCTCCAAAGATGGCCGCAACTTGTTGGCCGTGTATGAGAAACAATAATATTTTTCAATAAAAAATAACTCCCGCTTTTGGCCGATTGTAAGCCGAAAGCGGGAGTTTGTGTTTAAAAACTTCCTTACAACTGCCCGACGGCTACCGTGTAGTTGAGGCGAGCCACTAAGTAGTTGTAGCAGGCCAATACGTAATTTTCTTCGGTGTTGGTAACGGTGCTTTCTGTGTTCAGGATTTTTTCGTAGCTGAACGACCCCAGTTGCAACTGTTGTTGTTGATTCTGAAATATTTGCTTGGCCAACTCATAGTTTTTTTGTGCATTGCCGAAGTTTTTGGCGGCATTGGCAAGTTCCGAACTGGCTTGTTCTATTTCATGAATCGTAGTTTGTTTTTGGTGTTCTTGTTTGGCGCGTATTTTCTGCGACTCCAAACTGATTTGCTGCAAATGGTTGCGGTTCGTGAACTGCCCCGTAAGCGGCACAGACAACTGCAAACCAATGCCACTGAACGAAGACCACCATTTGCCCATTGTGTAATCATAATTAAACTCGGCGTTGAGGTATTGGGCGGAATAATTGGCCACAAACGAGAGCGTCGGCAACACCATTTGGCGTTGTTTTTTGCCTTGCAAAATGTTATGTTTTTCTTCCAAACTCAAAATCTGGTATTCGATGCGCTTGTCGGCGGCTGCGTAGTCTGGTGCCACAACGTCCGTAACACTCACTACGCCCAATTTGTCCGTTAGTACAAGTGTCGTGCTGTCCGTTACATTGAGTTGATAACGAAGCGTTTGGAGACTGTAATCATAGTTTTGTTTACTGATTTGGGTTTGTTGTTGGGCGTTTTCGTAGTCGAGTTTGGCGCGTAAAAAATCATTGTCCACCAATGTCCCGTTTTTGTGTTTGCCTTCGGCTAATTTGGCGTAAGTTTCAAAACGGCGTTCTTCTTCTTTGGCCAAATCGTGTTGCAATTGGCGCAACAATACGTTCAGATACGAATAGCTGATTTGTTTTTTTATTTCAATTTCTTGTAAATGAACTTGTTGCTCGTCAATGAGTTTGCTGCTCTGCGCCAATTGGATATTGGTATTCAGGCTGGGATTATAAAGCGGCTGGTGCAATTCGAGCGCAAATATACTGGTGCTTTTCGCGCCCAAAGCCACCAATCGGCCTTCGGTCATTCCCACAAACCCTGGCGGAATGAAAGTGGCTTGTATTTTGGGGCTGTAATGAATGTTTCCAGTGGCTTTGAGGTCTGGAAGTAAATTATTTTTCTGTTCCTGAATTTTTTTGTCGGCCAGCTCAAGGTCATAACGCATGGCTTTTACATCATATCTATTCTGCAAACCCAAATTTTGAGCTTCTTGCATACTCAGACTGAGTGTGTTTTGGCTGTGTGCCCCGATGCTGGCGGCCAGCACCAGCAAGAAGGTAATTGAATTAAATATTTTCATAACGATTCGTCTTTTTGTTGATTAGTGACCACTGTCGGCCTGAATGCTGCCGCCTTTGGGTGTTTTGAGTAATAAAATCAGCGGCACGCAGAACAAAACCGCAAATCCCAACGTGAAAAATCCCTGACAATAGGCTACGATGGCTTGCTGTTTGGTTACCGAACTGGCCATGAGTTGCAAAGCTCCCGTGTAGGCTTCATCTGCCGAATAGCCAATACTTTTGAGCGTTTGCGTAAGGCCAGCCATTTGGTCGGTGGACATGGCATTAAATTCTGAAATATTCGTGCGCAAAATGCTTCGTACCTGCATCGTGCTGTTATTCAGGAAGATATTAATGAAAGCAATCCCCACGGCACCGCCCAACTGCCGCAACATATTGGACAAACCCGCGGCTTGCGCCAAATCCCGACCCGTAAGGCCTGCCACCGACAAGCCAATTACTGGTGACATCATGAACGCAGCCCCAACGCCACGCATCAGAAACGGCACGAAAAAGAAATCGCTGTTGGCGTCTGGCGAAGCAAATGAAAGCCAAAACAAAAAGCCCGACATCATCAAAGCTCCGAAAATCATCAATGCTTTGGGGCTTACGCCTTTTTTGAGAAATCCCGCCACGACGGGCATCGAAAACGCCGTCATAAGCGAACCCGGTATCATAAACGCACCTGTTTGGGTGGCCGTCCAGCCAAGCGAAGTTTGGGCGAACAGTGGGAAAATGAATACAGAACCCGTAATCGCTGTGCCCACTATCATGTTCAGCACGTTGCCGATTTTGAGGTTATAGCTTTTGTAAAGCCTGAGATTAACGGCTGGGTAGTCTATCATTAATTCCCGCCACACAAAAGCAATAATGCCTAAGGCCGAAAAGATGGCAAACACAGTGATTTCGGCACTTTCAAACCAGTCGTGCATTGCGCCTTCTTCCAAAATATATTGCAAACAGCCCAAACCAATGACCAGAAACAGAATGCCCCACCAGTCCATTTTTTCGGGTTTTTCGGCTCCCGTCAAGTCAGGCACGAATTTCCATGCCAAAATAGCAGCGATAATGCCAATCGGAAGGTTAATAAAAAACACCCAATGCCAACTTAAATTGTCGGTAATGAGGCCGCCCATCACAGGCCCAAACGTTGGCCCAAGTATTACACCCAAACCAAAAATGGCTGTGCCTGTGGCTTGTTTTTCGGGTGGAAATGCGCCAAAGATGATGGATTGGGACGTAGAAAGGAGTCCGCCGCCGCCCATACCTTGCACAAATCGCCAAAAGACCAATGTCCACAAATCCGTAGAAAAACCGCACATCAGCGAAGCCAGTGTAAAGATGGCCACCGATGCCGTGAAGTAAAGTTTGCGCCCAAACAGTGCCGAAAGCATCGCCGAAAGCGGAATAATAATAACGTTCGCAACGCTGTAACTGGTTACGACCCAAGCGATTTCGGAAGTACTCGCGCCAATATTGCCGCTAATTTCGCTGAGCGATACGTTTACGACGGTCGTATCTATCAGCTCCAACAGCGCACACACGATGGCCGTCCCCACGAGAATTGCCCGCGTGAGACCTGTCGGGTAAACAGGCGGAGCAATTTGTTTTGATGTTTCCATGTTTACTGTACTTTAATTTTTACAAAAGCACTCAGGCCAGGCATTAAGGATACGCCTTTGGGTAAATTGGCCGCTGTGGAATTGTCGAGGGCGATGCGCAACGGAACGCGTTGTACGATTTTTACGAAGTTACCAGAGGCGTTGTCGGGCGGGAGAAGCGAAAATTTAGCTCCTGTCGCGCCGCCAAACGAACTCACCGTTCCTTTTAGCTGAATATTTGGGTACGCATCTAATTCTATTTCAACAGGTTGTCCCACTTGCACGGATTTTAGTTGGCTTTCTTTCAAATTGGCCGTAACCCAAAGCTCTTGCGTGTCCACGATGGCGCACAGATTTTGGGAAGCCGATACCAAATTGCCTTGTTGCACTACGCGTTTGGTCACGATGCCCGAACACGGAGCCGTCACGTAGGCGTGCGACAAATTGTATTCGGCCAATACTAATTCCGCTTTTCTTTGCTCAATCAAGGCTTCCGCCGTGCCGAGTTGTGCTTCGTCGGATTGGGCAGAGGCCGTCCGTCCGTGAGCCGTTGCAAGCGAAGATTTCATGCGACTTACGGCTTGTTCCAAACTGCTTTTGGCTACTTCCAGTTGATTTTTGGAAGCCGTAAAATCTTGTTGCGTAATGCCTTTGATGGCAAAAAGTTGCGTGTTGCGTTCGTGTTCTTCTTTGGCCAAATTAAAATTAGAAGTGGCCGCCTCTACGGCTTGTTGGTTGGATTTTACGAGCTGCTCAGAGGCTTGGGCATCGTCAAAACCTGCGCTGGCTTTTTTCCCAATTACTTTAATGCTGGCTTTGGCGTTGGCCAATGCGGCGCGTGCTTGCTCTACTTTTGCCTGCAACTCAATGGTATTCAGGGTGATAAGCGTATCTCCTTTTTTGACTAATTGATTGTCTTTGAAATAAATTTTGTCCACATAACTCGACACATTAGACTTTACCGTAATGATGTTGCCGTCCAGTTGGGCGTTGTCGGTGGTTTCAAAACCGCTTGTTTGTTTCCAATAAAAAAATCCTGCGGTGGCCACTGCTGCAACTCCAAGGATGCCGTACAGAAGCATCGGACTTTTTTTACCTGCACTTTCTTCTTTTTTCATAAAATTTAATTTAAAATATCTAATACCGACCGTTTGGTATGTTTTAATGTAAAAAAAATCACCTCGCAATCAAGGCGTTTGTTATTTTTTTAGAAGCTCATAAATGGCTTTAAATTGGTTGCGGCGTTCGCTGAGCAGTTCATCTACCTGCGCTCGGAGCACATGATATACGCCGATGCCATAGTTTTGATAAATAAATAGTTTGGCGATTTGTTCATCGGAGAGCGGCGAGGCGATTTCGCCACTTTCGCGGGCTTTGGCAATGACGCTCGTCCATTGTTGCAGCTCTATTTCTTGCCTTCGTTTTTGTTTGTCGCGAAACTGCGGAAAGATTTTGGTCGCATCAAAAATCAAAGAATATTGGTTGGTTCGCATCACTCCGTCGGTGTTGGCGTATTTGTAAACGCGTTCGGCAACCATTTTTAGGTAATCTTCGCAAAATTCCCAAAGTGAGTTTTTGGAAAAGCCCGCAAAACTGATTTGGTAAATATCTTTGAAAAACCACTCAATAATTTCTTCAAAAACCATTTCCTTGCTGTTGAAGTAATGGTAAAATGCACCTTTGGACAAGCCCGTCGCTTTCACAATGTCTTGCATTGTTACTTCGTGGTAACTTTTCTCTAAGAAAAGCCGAAAAGCAGTGTTAAGGATTAATTCTCTGGAATCGCTCATAAAAACCGACCGTTTGGTATGCAAAGGTCAATGCTTATTTTTTCTTATCAAAATATTGCGCTAATTTTTTTTGTGAAAGAGGGTATATTTTTTTGTTAATATTCTGTAATTCAGTGATTTATTTGTTGTATAAATCTTTTTGGTTTAAGAGTTTGGCATAAAGCGTATAGTTTTCGTCATCGAAGCAAACGAAAATTACTTTTTCAATGGTGTCTGTGGTAGCCAAGAAATCAGATACGACTTGGACGGCGATTTGTGCGGCTTTGTCTTTAGGGAATCGGTAAATACCCGTACTAATATTAGGGAATGAGATTGTATGAATGGCGTTTTGCGAGGCAAGGCGAAGGCTGTTAAGGTAGGCTGCTGCCAACAAATTTTCCTCGTTATTGTTGCCGTTATTCCAAACTGGCCCAACGGTATGAATTACAAATTTTGCGGGGAGCTTGCCAGCCGTAGTAATGACGGCTTCACTTACCTTGCAACCACCTTGTTTACTTCTGATTTTCTGACAATCTTCAAGTATCGCTTTTCCTCCAGCTTTGTGTATTGCACCATCAACGCCCCCGCCACCAAGCAATGATGTGTTGGCTGCATTTACAATAGCATCAACGGTTATTTTTGTAATATCTCCTTTTATTAGCTCGATCATGATGTTCTGAAATTAAATTTGGTTGTAATTATTTTATAATGTTAGCTTGAATAACTGTAATTCCATAATATGCGTATGAAATCTTAGGGACTGCACGAAGGTGCTTTAGAGGTTGCTGATGAGGGGGGAGAGCAAGTAAGCGGATCCTATTTGTTAGAGTTCCAGAGTGGAAAATTCTATGTTGGAAAGGGATTAGAGCCTCGAATGAGGCTGTCAATTAAACGTATTGAAACTACATACGGTGACAAGCTTCAAAGAAGCACATTTTATCCAGCATCAAGTACAAGGGAGGCATTTATTAATGAATATAATATGATGAAGAATATTGGACGTCCTACAAGATACGACCCTAATTCATTGCTTTATAATAAAATCTGGTCGCCAGGTAAAAAACTGTTAGGGGAATAAATTATGATTAAAATATTAGATAACGGGCTTAAACTAATGCCGAGTATTGACGGCATAGATAGTTTTCTTTTTGACAGCAGTAGAGCTGAACTTTCAATAAATTACATTAAAGAAAATAACATTAAGAGAGTAATGCTTGATCACTTGACTGGATTTGTTGCAAGTGACTTAATATCAATAATACCTGTCAGTAATTTGATTCAAGAGTTAGTAATTGCAAGTGAGAAAATCAATTATAAAGGTTTAGAAGAATTTCATAATCTAACCTTATTAGGAGCTCTTGATAATAAAAAGGATACCATTGATTTAAACAGCTTTCCTAATCTTGTTTCACTCAATTGTAGTATTACGGATAGGTTAAAAGGGTTAGAGAATTGTGTAAAGTTAAAAAGACTAACAATTAGTGATTACAAGTCTAAAACCAAAGATTTATCAGCTATACCAACTCTTGAAATCTTGGAGCATTTAAGTTTAATAAAAGCAGACACTACCACTCTGCATGGTGTTGAGCGTTATAGCAATCTTAAGAAACTTGAAATATTTAGTGCTTCTAAATTGGAAGCTATAGCAGCATTGCAAGCCTTATCAGGCAGCCTTGAAGAAATACAAGTGGAGCAGTGCAAGAAAATAAATGATTATGAAACTTTAGGGAAAGTGAAATCCCTGAAAAAAATAATATTGTCTGAATCGGGCGAAATTAAAAGCCTTGCCTTTGTAAAGGAGTTGCCCCTTCTTGAATTTATAAGCTTTTGGGGAACGAATGTTTTAGATGGGAATATTAAATACTGTGAGGGTATAAACTACGTTGGTTTTGATAATAAAAAGCACTACACCCACAAATCAGAACAGTTTAAGAAATAAAGCAAAAGCCACCAATTAGGTGGCTTTTTGCTTTATTATGATGTTTTCTTCTTTAAAACTGCACAATCATACCAATACTTGGCAGGCGCGAACCGCTCGTGTTTTCGATAAAAGTCGCGTAGGCATTGAATGGCTGGCTCGGCGAATAAGGTTGCCCATTTTTGGTGCGAATCGTGCCGTCGGGGTTGCGTTGGAGCGTAAACGAAGGGTCAGAATAGTTTTTTGTATTCAAAACATTCTGCACTTCCGCGTAAATATCCAGCGACCAGCGTTTGAAATTCCATTTTTTATCTACCCGAATATCCAAAGTGCGGTACGCCGAAGCCACACGCAGACTGTTCACGCGACTGTAGTCCAAAACGGCTTGGCCTGTGGCCGAATATTGCGCCAAAGACGCGGTGGTGTCGGTGGGAGAGTAGGGGGCTTTTCCCAAAAATCTGAAGCGTAAACCAAGTTCCCAGTTGCGCGGCAATTTGTAACCCCCCGTAAACGATAGCAAATGTCGGTTGTCCCAAGCCGTTGGTTTGTAAGTGTTTCCGTAGGCGGTGGCTTCACTGAAATAATAGGTGTAGGCCAAAATGCCGTAGAAGTTTTTGGTCAATTTTTGTTGCAATAAAAACTCAAAACCGTAAGTGCGCATTTTGCCGACAGGTGCGGTGGCCTCGTTACCGAGTGTCCCGAAATCGCCGCCCAAGTTGGCCAAAGAAACGCTATCGTGCACGGATACGGGGTAGCGATTATAATATTTGTAGAAACCTTCCAGTGTGATGCGTGTGGATGGTGTGGGCAGATATTCCAATCCCAAAACCGCGTGATTACTGCTGATGTAACCCGCATTTTTGTTTACGCGCGTGCCTGTGTTATCTTCAAAACCAAGCACGGTATAAGGAGCTAATTTGTAATAACGGCCTACGGAAGTATTGATATTCAGATTTTTAGCTAAAGCGTAACAAGCCGCCAAACGTGGCGAGATGGTTTTGCTAAGGTTATTTCCGTCGGTTGTATAGGTGTTGCCATCGCTGCGCAGCCCTGCCGAAAGTTTGAGTTTGTCGCTTAAAAAGTTGCGCGAAACTTGTCCGAAAACGCCATATTTTGCAAACGTAAGTGTATTGTTATAGTCAATAAAATCGGCGGCTATTGGGTTGCCGTTTTCGTCGGTGGCGGCTCGGCGCAACAGCAGATAGGTGGCGTTGGCGTAGTGTGCGCGTTGGAGCGTTGCCCCGTAACTAAAAGTCCATTTGTCGTGGAAAAGCGTGTGTTCGAATCGCAATTTATTTTCGGTCTCCGTGGATTTGAGCTTTTGGCGTAGCGTCTGAGACGGGTCGTTGTTGTCGTATTTTTCGGCGCGATTGTCCAGAAAATTCGTGCTGGCCGTCAGCGTAAAAAAGCCTTTTCCGCCTTCTTGGAGGTGTTTCCACGTAAGCCCGCCCGTGCTGCTGCGCTGTGTTAGGAGCGGGATTCTGTCCAAAATGGCCAAATTCTCGAAATAATCTTTGCGTTCTTCGTCCGTGAAATTGGCGCGATATTCGGGCGGATTAAATTCAAAATTATCAATAGAACCCAAACCCACTACACTAATTTCGTCTTTAGCCGTGAGTTTGTGGCTGATTTTGTACTGATAATCCCAATAATCAGGCAAAAACGGCAGCCCGATGGCTTTAAACAAAAACTGTAGATAAGACCGACGCGCCGAAACAATGTATGTAGTGCGGCCATTTTTTCCCAAAGGACCCTCGAGCGTGAGTGCGGCTTCGCTTGCGCCTAATCGCACGTTTCCTTGTGTACGTTCCTGATTGCCAGTGCGTTGCTTGAATTGCAGCACGCCCGAAAGCGGATTGTCGTAACGGGCATTAAAACCGCTGGTAGTCAGTGTTACGTCCTCCACAAACGACACGTTGAGCATCCCGACGGGGCCGCCTGCGCTGCCTTGCGTGGAAAAGTGATTGATGTTGGGTATCTCGATGCCGTCCAGATAATATACATTTTCGTTTGGTGCACCGCCTCTGATAATCAAATCATTACGAAATCCAACAGACCCAGAAACACCAGGCAACGATTGCACCACTTTGGCCACGTCGTTGTTTCCGCCAGGGTACGACTGTATTTCTTGTGCCGAAAGCGACTGTATGGAGTTGGGCGTTTCAGAATTTTTGAGAAATGGACTGGCTTTAATCTCGACTTCCGTCAAATCGGTGTTGGCTTCTTCGATGGCGAAGTTCAGATTCAGCGTATTTCCAGACGTAACGACCACATCATATTTTGTAAGAGACTGGTAGCCGATGTAAGAAGCCGTAATGTTGTAACTCTGAGTGGGAATATTATTAATCGTATAATAGCCGTTTTCGTTGGTTACAGCACCAATATTAGTTCCGTCTAATTTGATAGAAACGCCAATAAGTGCTTCTTGTGTGCGAGCATCGCGCACAAAACCCGCCATTTTGCCCATGGATTGAGCATTTGTGTTGAATAATACTACTAGAATATGGAATAAACTAAAAATGTATTTATGTGATTTCATTGTATATAATAAGTTTATCGTAAAACTAATTATATGCCAAAATGTTTGAAAAAGATAATCTGATTATAGTTGGGTGTATTGTGTTAAGGGAAGTGTTTCTTGCATTAGAGTAATGTGTAATTTGTGTTATTTATGAGTGATATTTTTTCCTAAAATGATATTTCTTTTTACATGGAATAACCATATTTATTGTTTTGTGATTCTTTGATTATCAGTGTATTTATTTTTTTTTGTGTTATTTTTTGCATATTTTCTGTTTTAAAAAAGATGAAAACATACATCGTTTATTGAAATTAAAGTGTAATAATTGAGTATAAAATACAACACAAATCATGTAATAAAATTTTATTACAAGTAATCGTGAAATTATACTAAAAATGTATCTTTGCTAATCCATCTTTCAACAATTTTCAGCAAAACAGTATATGGCTAAAATTTTACAAAATTTGAAAACCAAGCAAAAGCTAACACTTCAAGGCTTGTTTGGTATTAGCGGGCTTATCGTCTCTTTTTTCGTTTTTTTTGCAATGCAACATGAACAAGAAAGCCGCCAGAAAAAATTAGAAAATTATGCAAATATCAATGAGAGTATAACGAATGTGCGAACATATTATAATATTTTAAGGGGTGATATATTTGCTTTTTTTATATTAGATCCTGTAGAGGAAAAAGACCAAATTATCCAAACACAAACACATTATAATAAGGCTGTAAATGATCTTATTCAAGCACAAAAAACCATAGAATCAGTTTCTGGTAGTGATGAAGATTTGCATAAATCGGCACAAGAGTTTATCGAAACAAGCAATAAATTATTGACTTATTGCCAGAATAATAGCAGTAAAATTATCGAATTAAGACATGAAGAAGATAGCTCTTATTTGGTAATAAAAAATCAGCTTGTTAGGGATTTTCAGCCTTTGTTTGATAAACTAGCAGATAAACAATCTACGCTTTTTTCTCAGATAGAAACACGCCGTCAGCAAGCTAATAATGATTTAATTAAAATCAACAAATACGGTATATTGATTATTTTGTCAATAATTGTTGTTACTGGCCTGATTTTGTTTGGTTTGTCGCATTATATCGGCGAGCAGATCGCCGCACCAGTGATTAAGGTAAAAGACATTTTGGAAAAAATAGCGGTTGGTCAACTCCCTAAAGTAGAGATAGATGCAGCCAATAATGAGGTCTCACAAATGACCAATTCTTTACATATATTGGTAGATGAACTGGAGAATTTGAGACAGTTTACCAACGAAGTGGGCAGCGGAAATTTTGATAAAGAAGTCGTTATTTTTCAAAATCAAGGAGAGATTGCATCTTCTTTGTATGGCATGAAAGTGAATTTGAAAAAGGCTTCAGAAGTAGAAAGAATTCAAAATTGGACGGCTTCAGGCTTGGCTGAACTGGGTAAAATTTTAAGAAAAAATTATGACACTTCTGCTGATTTGTATAATGAGGTTTTGAGTTATTTAGTACGCTATTTAAAAGCCAATCAAGGTTCATTTTTTATTGTGGAGGACCAAGTTAATAATACTCAATTGGAATTGGTGGCATGTTGGGCTTATAATCGTAAAAAATTTGTACAAAAAACCCTCAATATTGGAGAAGGATTAGTAGGCCAAGTATATCTCGAAAGAGACATTATTTACATGACTCAAATCCCTGATAATTATATAAAAATCACATCGGGGCTTGGCGAAGCTACCCCAAAACATTTATTTATATTCCCGCTCATCAATAACGATAAAGTACAGGGGGTGATTGAACTTGCATCATTTAATAAGATAGAGGATTATCAGCAAGATTTCTTGAAGCAATTTGCAGACGTGATGGCTTCCGAGATTATTGCAGAAAAGGTAAATACTCGTACTACTAAACTGCTGAAACAGAGCCAAGAGCAAGCAGAAGAAATGCGTGCTCAGGAAGAGGAATTGCGCCAAAATATGGAGGAAATGCAGGCCACGCAAGAAGAAGTCCAGCGGAAAGGAAAAGAAATCGAAAAAATACTGGCAGAATCTAATAGTATTTTGGAGGGTATCAGTATGACTATGATTGTGGCCGAACTTTCCGTTGAAGGTAATTTTATTTCTACCAACGAAAACTTTAATAAAGTACTCAAATTCCCGCCTGCCGCAATTATTGGAAAGCACCACGTTGCGATGGTGCCACCCGAAAGAAAAAATTCAGAGGCTTACGAGCAGAATTGGGCTACAATGCGTGCTGGCAAGTCTGTTATGGGCGTATACCTTTACAAAACTGCTCTTGGCGAAATGGTCTGGTTCAATGCTGTTTATAGCCCTGTTTTTGACGAAAATAATAATGTACAGAAAATCATGCTTTTTGCCACTGACGTAACTGCCCAAAAAGCAAAAGAGGCTGAAGTAGATGTACTTTTGCAGACATCTGTGGCCCAGGAAGAGGAGTTACGCCAGAGTATGGAGGAGTTGGCCGCTAATCAAGAGAATATTCAACGGTTGTTTAATGAAGTACAAAACAAAGAACGCTATTTGCACGAGTTGATTAACTCGTCTAGCGATTCGATTATGGTGGTTGATACTGAATACAAGTTGTTGAGTTTCAATAATACTTTGAGAAATTCTTATACAGGAATAGAGGTAACAGAGGGCACTAATATTTTTGATTTGTTGCCGCCTGCCGAGCATACTAACTACAAAGCTACTTACGATCGTAGTCTCAAAAAAGGAGAGAAGTTTTCGGAAACCACACATTATCAAATGGATGGTATTAATGCTTATTTCTTTGCTCAATATACGCCGCTTTATGATCAAAATAACGAAATAATGGCTGTTTCGGTATTTGCCAAAGATATATCGGAGATGGTGATTGCCAAACAAAATGCTGAAAATATAGCCGCGCAATTTGAATCCCAAAACAAAGCATTGGAGGAACAACAAGCACAGTTGCATCTGAGTATGGAAGAGCTTTCGGCTAATCAAGAGAATATCGAGGGGCTGCTCAATGACGTACAAAGCAAAGAACGCTATTTGCACGAACTCATCAACTCTTCTACAGATTCTGTTACAGTGATTGACACCAACTATAAACTATTGACTTTCAATAATACACTAAAGAATGCTTTTGTAGGAATAGACGTGAAAGAAGGAATGAGTATTTTTGATTTGATAGTGCCTACTGAGCATACCAAATACAAAGCTACTTATGATAGATGTATCAAAGATGGCGAGCGATTCTCAGATACCGTATCTTTCCAAATAGATGGCTTCCATGCGTATTATTTTGTGCAATATACCCCACTTTACGACCAAAATGGTGAAGTCATGGCGGTTTCTATATTCTCGAAAGATGTTTCGGAGATGGTGATTGCCAAACAAAATGCTGAAAATATAGCCGCGCAATTTGAATCCCAAAACAAGGCATTGGAGGAACAACAAGCACAGTTGCATCTGAGTATGGAAGAGCTTTCGGCTAATCAAGAGAATATCGAGGGCTTGTTTAAAGACCTACAAGACAAAGAAAGTTACTTGCATGAGTTGATCAATGCGTCTAATGATTCGATTATGGTTATTGATCAAAACTATAACCTCAAAACATTTAATAACGCGTTGGTGCAAGCTTATCAGGGCTTAGAGGTAAAAGAAGGTAAATCGGTATTAGAATTGCTGCCAGCAGCAGACCATGAAGCATACAAAGCTACTTATGATCGTGTCTTGAAAGCAGGCGAAACTTTCTCTGAGACAACTCATTTGCAAATGGACAAGATAGATGCTTATTTTACGGCGAAATATACCCCTATTCGCAACACTGACAATCAAATTATTGCAGTGGCTATTATTGCGAAAGACGTTTCAGAACTAGAGCGCTGCAAACAGAAAAATCAGGAGCTAAAGCTTGCTTTAGGCGAAAGCAATACCAAATAAACGAATATTGAGTTTTTGTATTAAAATGCTCCCCAATGGCGAATGTAAGCGATTGGGGAGCATTTTTTTGTACTGTTTCAGGTTGTGGGAAGAAAATTTGTAGCGCAATTGCTTTTTTCCCTACCTTGATGACTGCATTTAACGCTTTATATCATGCCCAACTACCATTTTTACAGAGATTTGCCGCTTGTAACGGACTTTGAGAAAATATTTGACGATAGTACATACGTGCCCGTGCCGCCTGATTGGTATGTGGTCATTACGGACGTGATGGGCTCTACCAAAGCCATTGAGGAAGGCCGCTACAAAGACGTAAATATTGCGGGAGGCATTGCCACGATGGCTGTTTCTAATCTGTATAAAGATTTGGATTATCCGTTTGTTTTCGGTGGCGATGGCATCACATTTCTGATTCCTGAGGCAATCGCCCCGCAGGTAAAAGATATTTTGGTGGATACGCGCCAGATGTGCCGCGAGCATTTTAAATTGGATTTGCGGATTGGTTTTTTGCGTGTGGCCGATATTTACGCGGTCGGCGAGCGCATCGACATCGCCAAATTCAAGGTGTCGCAGCCCTACAATCAGGCCATGATTAGCGGTAGCGGTTTGGATTATGCCGAAAGCAAGCTAAAAAGCCGCACGGAAGGGCATTTGTACGCTGTGCCAGAAGATTATGTGCCGCAGCAAAAAGCCGATTTTTCGGGTTTTACGTGCCGTTGGCAGGACATCAAAAGCCACAAAGGCGAAACCATTTCGTTGATTATTAAGCTCAAAAAAGAAGCTGACAAGCAGTTGCTCAAAGATATTTTTGAGGGAATACAAAACATACTCGGCACGGAACAAGACTATCATCCGCTTTCGGAAGAAAACATGAAGCTGGCCGATGAGTCGTATTTTACGAAAGAAGCTACGATACTTTCGCGCCAAACTAAAGGAGGCGAGGACTATGCGCGCTTTTTGAAAATCGCCAAACAAGAATCTTTTAATTTGAAATGGATTTTGCGCTTGCGGCTTAATATCACGTATCGCAAACACAAAGCCCGCGTGTTGGACGTAAAAAAAACAAACATGATTGCTTCTGATTTTCGTAAATACGATGGCACACTCAAAATGGTATTGTCGTGTACGCGTGCCAATCGGGAGCGGCTGGCGGCCTATCTGGAAAGTGTATATCAGCAAGGCCAAATTTATTACGGGGTTCATGCTTCTGATCGCGCTTTGATGACTTGTCTCATGTACGAGAACACAGGCCGCGAAGTGCATTTTATAGACAGTGCCGAAGGTGGCTACGCATTTGCCGCACGCCAACTCAAAAAACAAATGGCTGATAATCAATTAAAATAAATTTTTTTTAAAAAATTTTTGGAGAATACTTGCATTTCTGAAAACAGCCTGCCATATTTGCGCACCAATTCAGCAGAAAGCAAGCCTTGGTGGCGGAACTGGTAGACGCGCACGACTCAAAATCGTGTTTCCTCGGAAGTGCCGGTTCGATTCCGGCCCAAGGCACAAAAAGCCGTTCAGACTCAAATCTGGACGGCTTTTTTACTTTACAGCCTTCACAAACTTTTGCTTTTTGGCTTTGGCTTGCCTAAAGTTTTCTTAACTTCGCAACCAATGTTTTTCAATCAAAAAAATTATGAGCAAAACCAAAATTACGGTCAAGCCTAACGGTTCGTTTCGTGTGGAAGGCGATTTTGAGATAGTGGACGTAAACGGCAATACGTTCGGCTTAGGTGGCCGCGATTTCGTTTCTTTGTGTCGTTGTGGCCTCTCGGCGCAAATGCCCTTTTGCGATGGCGCACACAAAGGCAAGTTTGAAAGCGACCCGCAACCCTTCGATTTGCCTCCAAAACCACCCATGCCCCCAGTGAAATAGTTTTCATTTCTTTTTTACTAAAAAATCATCATGCTTTCTGTGTCTATTTTTATTCCCAAAAATTACGCTTTGGTATTGTGTGGGCTTGGCTTGGCTTGGACGATGTCGGCTTGTTCGTCTGCTGAAAAAGAACACACGACCCCGCAGAGCCAAACATTTACGCAACCAACTGCCGACGTTCGCAACAGGCATATTCTTGTTTTCATTGACAAAACCCTGAGCAGCACCGACGAAACAGCCTTTCAGACGCACCGCGAGGCTTTGCGCAAATGGTTGGCCGACTCCTTACAAAACAATGGCGACGCGCTGGCCGCTTGGCCTGTCAATGCCAATACGGGAGGCGATGCGCCATTTGTAAACGACAAACTCAATGTGCCTTTGCCGAACAATGAAGGCGTAGGCCGCCAAACCGCCGAAGACAATCAGGCAGAATTTGAAAGCAATTTGCGCAAACAAAAAGCTGATTTTTTGGATAAAATAGACGCTGCATTTGCCCAGCACAACACCGAACAAACCAACCTGCAAACGGATTTGTGGCGCAGTTTGGAGGCGGCTTCGCGCTATTTGGCAGGCGCACCAGCTCGCGACGGGCGTTATGTGATTTGGGTGAGCGATATGGTGGAATCTATGAAAGGCACAGAACGCCGCGATTTTCATCTCAATAAAATAACTGACCGCCAGCAAGCCGAGCAACTCGCTGCCGCTGATGTGCAGTACATTGAGCAGACTTTTAAAGTTGATAAAAAAGTGTTGGCCAGTACGCAGTTTAGAATTTTGTTTCCTGCGCAACCCAACCAACAAACGCAAAATAACGTAATGCGATATTATTGGGAAAAAGTCCTGACTTCGTTGGGCGTACCTGAACAAAATATTCGTTACGAATTATAAATAACAAACTTATATTCAATGCTTTATCTTTCAGTCAGAAAAACTTTACTTTGCCTTGTTTGCTTGTTGGGAATGGCTACGGCCTGCGTGCCTGTACAGCCAAGTTCGGCGGGTGGCGGCAATTATGTAGCAACCAAAACATTCCGTACCGAAGATTTTATTTACGAGCCAAATATTAAAACAATCTTGTTTTATCCGTATTCGGACGGCCTAACCGACGTGCTGGATGTGCCAGTCGTTTATTTGGGCGATGCGGCCATGAAGTTGCGTTTGGAGTTTGACGAGTTGGGCGACCAGTACTACAATTATTATTTTAAAGTGGTGCATTGCAACGCCGATTGGACGGTTTCGGCCCTCAACGATGCCGACATCGTGAGCGAATACAACGAATACGTTATGGACAGTTACGAAATATCGCAGAATACGCGCAAACCATATGTACATTATGTGCTGACGGTGCCGAAAGTGAAGGTTTCGGGCAACTATATTGTGATGGTGTACCGCAACGGCAGCAAGGAAGATTTTGTGCTGACGCGCCGCTTCATTGTCTATGACAATAAGGTAACAGTTACGCCAAATATTGGTTTTTCGTCGGGTGTAGAGCAGCGTTTCAAAAACCAACAAATTGATTTTCAGGTAAAATACGGAGCTTATCAGCTCATTAATCCTGCGCAAACCGTCTCGGTGGTGTTGCGCCAAAACAACCGTTGGGACAATGCTATTTACAATCTCAAACCGATGTTTTTGCGTGAAGAAGATGCGTTGTTGGACTATACGTTTTTCAACCTTGAAAATAATTTTCAGGGCGGCAACGAATTTAGAAGCGTGGATTTGAGAAGTATTCGTTTTAATGGCCAAAATGTAGCCCGAACCAAGTTTAACAACACGGAAGCGGAAGTTTGGCTCATGCCCGACGTGCCACGAGGAAGACAGGCGTACGCCCAGCTTATTGACATAAATGGTCGTTTTGTGATAGAAAATTACGAAACCCGACGCGGCGCAACGGAGGCCGACTACGTTTACACGAATTTTATGCTCAAAGCTCCACAGATGGAAGAGAGCAATGTTTATGTGTATGGTTTGCTAACGGATTGGAAACTGGACAAAAATTTTATGATGAACTATGATTCTACGGAGCAGGCCTACCGCGTGCGTGTGCCGCTTAAGCAGGGCTTTTATAACTACGAATATGTGGTAGTGGATAAAAATAGCTCAAGTCGCCGCCCCGACGAGACGTATTTGGAGGGAACTTATAACGCCACCGAAAACCGCTACGAAATTTTGGTGTATTACAGACCTATCGGGGCGCGTGCCGACCAACTTATTGGTTATAACTTAACCAAATATTGGGGGCGTTAATTAGTTGTAAATGAGAATGTTGTATGTTTTTTACTTTTTTAATTCGTAAAATATTATTTTAAAGTGTTAAAATTGATTTTATTTGCGGATTAGTAGCAAATAATGTCTTTTGACTTTGCGAATAATTTTTGCGATGCAGATGATAGTTCTGAATGATCAAATATAAATTTGTCTTTATTGAGGATTTGTATTGTTAATAAAATGTTTGAGTGTTTGTTTTTCGCTCAAGCAATACAGATAGTTTTTTGAATTTATTTTAACAAATAATTTTTTTGTATAAAAGTATGCTTCCAGCAGGCCAAAAATTGTCAATTATCGTAGCTGTGTACTACGAAGAAGATTGTATTGAGCAATTTATCAAGGAAACAACAGAGGTTTTGCATCAAAATGCGATTAACTATGAAATTGTTTTTATAGATGATGGCAGCCAAGACCGTACTGTCGAGCTCATTAAGATAGCGGCAGCACAGAACGATAGACTTAAATTGGTGGAACTTTCGTATAATCATGGCAAACAAGGCGCATTGACCGCAGGCTTTACTTATGCTTCTGGTGATTACTTGTTGATGATGGATCCTGATTTGCAAGATCCGCCCGTAGAAATTCCGCGTTTTATTGAGGAAATACAAAAAGGCTATGATTTGGTTTTTGGCGTTCGAGAAGAGAAAAAAGATAAATTCTCTAACGTGCTGATGTCTAATATTTTTTGGGGCGTATTAGAGCGATTTACGGGCTTAAACTTACCAAAGGGTTTGGCCGTAATGCGTATTTTTAATCGCCGATTTACAGACCAGTTTTTGAAATATAACGAGGCTAGTCGTTTTATTGAAGGTATGTTCATGCACGTGGGCATGAAACGCGGCACATTGGTTATTTCGCAACGAGAGCGTTTTGCAGGTGTAAGCAAATTTAATTTCAAAAGGAAGATGAATTTGGCCTTCAATGCCATTTTTGATTTTTCGGAATTGCCTTTGAAAATGGCCGTTCGATTTGGTTTGGGCTTGGTCGGATTTGGAATAATAGCGGCATTGGCTTTGGTGTTTTTGCGGGTATTTGTTACTGAATTTCAACTGGGTTGGCCGTCCATTATGATAACGCTCATTATTGGTTTTGGTTTGCAAATTTTCTTTGTGGGTTTGGCCAGTATTTATATTGGCAAAATTTATAAAGAGGCGAAGCATCGCCCTGTTTTCTCTGCAAAAGAGCTGACCAATTTGGACTGGAAACCGTAGTATTTTATGGCACAGAAAAAAGTAGCGATAGTTGGGGCTGGAGATTTGGGGCAATTGATGGCGCATCATTTGTTACACGACAAGGCCGCAAGCGAGGTGATATTTTATGATGATTATGCCACCGCAGGCCAAATCAAAGGTTTGGGTTTGGTTCAAGGGGCTGTAAGTCAGGCAGTAGAAGATTACCAATCAGGCGTTTTTGATGAAATGTTTTTGGCCATTGGTTACAAACATTTTGCCGCACGCCAAGCAATGTTTGAGCAGCTCTGCGAGCAAATCAAATTCGGGGTATTTGTGCATAGCAGCAGTTATGTGGACGAACCACGTTTGTTGGGGGCAGGCACTTTTATTTTGCCAGGTTGTACCATGGACAGAGGCGCATCTACTGGCCAAAATGTGTTTTTTAATGTAGGTTGCAGGGTGGCACACGATACGCACGTAGGCAAGCATTCATTTTTTGGCCCTGGTGTTACGTTGGCTGGATTTGTGCGTATTGGTCAGCGTTGCTTTGTGGGTGTCGGGACGGTAGTGATTGATAACATAACGTTTGCCGATGACATACAGACAGGTGGCGGTGCGGTCGTAACAAAACCTCTTACCGAATCGGGTTTGTATGTGGGAGTTCCTGCCAAAAAATTAAATAAGTAATTGATTCACAATAAAAATATACAAAATGATTCCATTTAATAAGCCCTACATGACGGGCAAAGAAACTGAGTACATTAAAGAAGCCGTTATTTCTGGTAAAATCTCTGGTGATGGTGTTTTTACTAAAAAATGTAATGAATTTTTCGAAAAAGAATTAGGCTTTAAGAAAGTATTGCTCACTACTTCGTGTACTGATGCCTTAGAAATGGCCGCTATTCTGATTGATTTACAGCCAGATGACGAAGTGATTATGCCAAGCTATACGTTTGTTTCAACGGCTAACGCGTTTGTGTTGCGTGGAGCAAAGCTAGTTTTTGCGGATAGTAATGCTGATAATCCTAACCTTGATGCCGATAAAATTGAGGCCTTGATTACGCCAAAAACAAAAGCCATCGTGCCCGTGCATTATGCGGGGATTGCCTGCGATATGGGTAAAATTATGGAACTGGCCGAAAAACATAATTTGTATGTGATTGAAGATGCAGCGCAGGCTATTGATAGTTTCTATGTAATGCCTGACGGAACGAAGAAGCCTTTGGGTACGATAGGCCATTTGGCGGCATTTTCTTTCCACGAAACCAAAAATATTATTTCGGGTGAAGGCGGAATGTTGGCGATCAATGACGAACGTTTTGTAAAACGTGCTGAAATTATCCGCGAAAAAGGAACAAACCGTTCTTCCTTTTTTAGAGGTGAGGTAGATAAATATGGTTGGGTGGATGTGGGTTCTTCGTTCTTACCTTCTGATATTATTGCGGCGTTTTTGTATGCACAATTAGAAAATATGGACGCTATTCAGGCGCAACGCCGCCAGATTTGGCAACGTTATTGGGACGGTTTATCTCCGCTGGTGCAACAAGGTAAATTACGTCTGCCTTATTTGCCTGATTTTGCCACTAATAATGCGCATATGTTCTATATTATCACGAAAGATTTGACAGAAAGAACAGCATTGATTGCCGCATTAAAAAAAGAAAATATACATCCTGTTTTTCACTATTTATCATTGCATACAAGCCCATTTTATGCAGACAAACACGATGGAAGAGCGTTGCCAGAATCTGACTTTTATACGGATACATTGGTTCGTTTGCCTTTGTATTTTGAGCTTTCGGAAGAGCAGCAAACCCGTGTAATCAGTGAAATTGTAAAGTTTTATAATTAGAATTATGATTAAGGTATCAAATAAATATAGCATATATTTTGCGTCCTTTGTGCTTTTTGGGGTTTTAGTTGTCTATTTTTTGCCATATATTATTTATGGAGAAAATGCACATATTTTAATTCATGATAATCTGGATTCTAATGTTATTTGGCTTAAAACACTGGCAGATAATGACTTGTTTTTTGCTTCTAATTTCTTCCCTGTACAACAAATTATGAATGGGGTTCCTCGTTTATCTTTTGGCACAGAGCTTAATATAATAAGCTTATTATTTGAGTATTGTTCTCCATTTTATGCAATATTACTGAATCAGTTCATAATCCGTATAGTAGCTTATTGTGGAATGTTTGTTTTACTAAAAAAACATATAATGAAAGATGTTGATTTTAGTAATTTACAAAATTTAATTATACTACTTGGATTGAGTTCTTGTTTTGCCTTATTACCATTTTGGCCATCGGCGGGTTTATCTGTCGCAGGCCAGCCATTTTTGTTGTCAGCTTTTTTAAATATAAAAAAAGGAAACTATTCTTATAAAGACTATCTTTTTATTGTATTTTTTCCTTTTTATTCTGTTTTAGTATTAGCTGGGATATTTATATTATTGGCATTAGGGCTACTGTTTTGTATTGATTTTTTACAAAGAAAATCAATACAAAAACAGTATTTATTGGCTATTGGCCTACTGTGTATTTTCTATGTTGTTGTAGATTATCGATTATTTATGATGGTATTACTACCGTCTGATTTTGTTCCTCATAGAGTAGAATTCAATTTGATTACTGCAGGAGCGACCAACCCTAAATTATTGCCAGAATGGTTTAAATTGCTTTCTTCAGGCCACTTTCATGCTAGTATTAATTCTAAAATAATATTAGTTACAGCATTTATAAGCGTTCTTTTATCTCTTGTTTTGAAAAAATATAAAGTAGATAAAACCGCTTATTTATTGATAGCATCAATGTTATTTATTAGTTTTTTTTCTGCATTATGGCTCTATAATCCAATAGTAGAAATACATCAAAAATATGTTGTATTTAGAGCATTTAGATTGGAACGTCTTTTCTTTATTCTGCCAATAATCACTTATATATTTGTTGCAATTGCGATTAAGCCATATCTAAATTATAAGTATGTTGGGTGGGTATTTGTAATCGTGCTTATATTCCAACTTTTTTATCTCTATAAAACCAGTTATCAATACAAAAACATTACAAAAAAAGATATTAATAATGTTAATTTTGTTCCTACGTATGCTCAATTTTATGACAAGGAACTTTTCGATGGGATAAAAAAATATATAAACAAACCATTGAGTTCTTATAAAGTGGCAAGTGTAGGGTTACATCCTGCTGTAACACAGTATAATTCATTTTATACTGTGGATGGTTATGTGTCCAATTATCCCTTGTCTTATAAACATTGGTTTGGCAGTGTTATTGCCAAAGAATTAACAAAAAATGAAGATATAAAACAGTATTTTATTGGATTTGGTAGTAGGTGTTATATCTTTTCCTCTGAATTGGGCATAGATTTAAATTACTACAAAAATAATAATAAAGAGATTCAGCATCTTGATTTGGATTATCAAAAAATGAAAGAGGCAGGTTGTTTGTATTTGATATCGGCAGTGAAGATAAATACGGCTAATAATCTAGCAATACAGTTAGAACATATTTTTGAGTCTGATAATAGTTGTTATCGTATTTTTTTGTATAAAATAAAATAAATAGATGTCATTACTAAGTAAATTAAAAGAGTTAGGAAAAGATACGTCTATTTATGGCATGAGTAAAGTGTTGAGTCAGCTGCTCAACTTTATTCTTGTTCCTATTTATACGGGGTATTTATCGCCATCTGATTACGGAATTTTGGCGATGACTACGCTTTATTCCTCGTTATTTACGCCAGTAGTTAATATGGGGCTGACTTCGGCGGTTTTTCGTTTTATGACCTATACGGAAACCGATGAGGAGCGTAAACAAATTATTAGCACAGGACATATTGCCGTAATTAGCTTGGCTCTGATGGGCTTGGCCTTATCATTACTTTTTTTACCACATATAAATGCTATTCTTTTAAATAAAGACATTCCTACGAGTTACTTGTCTATTGCAGTTTTTACGGCTTTTTTTAGTGCGATTGATGCCATGCCATTGGCTATTTTGCGTATTGAGCGAAAAGCCAAAAAAGTAGCAACCATTTCTTTGGTAAACCTGATGCTATCCATGGGAACTACGATTTTGTTAGTAATCGTGTTCAAGTTTGGGGTTTATGGCTCGCTTTATGGCCTATTGATTGCCAATGTAATGACGGCTATCTATATGTTTAGCCAAGTAACACGCCCTAATTTTAGATATTTCTCATGGGCAGAACTCAAGCGAATGCTAGGTTTCGGTTTGCCAGCAGTACCGCATCATTTACAGGCCATTGGCATGAGTATGTACGGGCAATTTATGGTAAAAACAATGCTTAGTATTGAGCAAGCAGGTTTGTATAATATTGCATGGAAGTTCACGATGCCTTTGGTGATGATAACCAATGCCGTGCAGCAATCTTGGGGCCCTTACAAATTTCATTTGCATAAGTCTGAGGGTGAAAAAGCCGCATTTACGTTTGGGTCAATTTTTAACTATTATTTGGCTGCCATTTTGTTTGTCTTTACGATGATGGCTTTATGGATGCCTTATGTATTCGTATGGTCTGTGAACTCCAAATTTTATGAAGCAGCATCGTTATTGGTGTATTTGTCATTGATTCCTATTTGTACGGGACTGTATTGGATGCTGGGTACGGGTATTGAGCTTGGAAAATCCATGAAATTACTTCCGTTTATTAGTTTTTCGGGATTTATGGTTACTTTTCTAACAGCCGCCCTATTTATCAATAAATTTGGAACGGCAGGTGCGGGTATTGCTACTTCGTGCGGCTGGCTAACGATGGCAGTGTTAGTGTATTTTTATGCCCAAAGTATTTTTAAAGTTGCTTATGATTGGCTCTCTGTTTTGGCTTGTTTGTTAGTGGCTGCTGCTGTCATTTTTGCTAATAATTATTGGGCTTCTGACTTGGGTATATGGCCAAAATTTGGTTTACGATTACTATTGTCTATTGGTTTTGTGTTGGGTATCGCTATTGTTTTTTTCCGCAATAAGTCTGAGTCGGCACGCATGAGGCAAGCCCTGAATGTTCTAAAAAACAGAAAAAAGAAGAATAAAAATGTCGCTTAGTTTGATACAAAAAATTTGGTATCGTTGGGAGTTTACATTTTTACCACGAATCAAAAAGAAGTTTAATTATAATCAAATATACGCTCATCATTTGCAACGCGTATGCAAGCAAGTGGGTAAAGGATTGAAAGTCAATGGTCAAATAAAAGGATTTGGTAAGCATGTTACTTTGGGTGATCATGTAAATTTTAACCCCAATGTTACATTAGTCGGAAGTGGGGAAGTGCGCATCGGAAGTTATTTTCATACGGGTTCTAATCTTACGATTATTTCTACCAATCATAACTACGAAAACACAAATGCTATTCCTTACGGCCCCGAGCGTATAGACAAACCTGTTATTATCAAAGATTTTGTGTGGTTAGGTAATAATGTTACAATTATACCTGGTATCACCATTGGCGAAGGTGCTATCGTGGCGGCTGGCTCTGTGGTTGCTAAAGATGTACCTGATTTTGCTATTGTGGGTGGCAATCCCGCTAAAATTATTAAATATAGAAATATTGAGGAGTTTCAGGCGCATAAAGCGGCTGGGCGTTTTCATTAGATTTTAAAAGTTAAGATATGAATTCAAATTCTCCTGCTATTATTCTTTGCGGAGGAAATATTAATTATTCCAATCTGCCTATCGGAACCAACGTGTCCAATGCCATGATTCCTGTCAATGGCAAGCCTGTAATCGGCTGGATATTAGATGATTTGATAGCTAAAAATATACTACAAGTGGTGGTGGTATTGCAAACCCAAAACCATCAATTATATAATTTTTTGTCTTGGGCTTACCAAGGCCGTATTCAAGTTGATTTTGCTTTTGTCAATGAAGCAGGCACGATTCTTACTTCTCTGCTCAATGGCCTGAATGCCATTAACCAACCCTGCGGCGTGCATATTATCTTGGGCGATACGCTTATTCAAGATAACGTCAGCTCTGATACAGACTTTGTGTTTGTGGGGCAATACGATACGCCTCGCAATTGGTGTTTGGTAGAAGCTGATAAACAGGGACTTATTCAGCAGTTTTATGATAAAAGCAAAGAAAAAATACATAAAGCTGGCCTGACTGCTCTGACGGGTTATTATCATTTGACAGATATTACGTTGGCCAAAAAAGCAACCAGAGAGGCCATTAACAGCGGGGCAAAAGAGCTAAGTGTTATGCTTGATTTTTATAACAAGCAGCGAAAAATCAAGATACAACCTGCTCAACGTTGGTTTGATTTTGGGCATATAGATCATTTCGTGCAAGCCAAACGCAGCCTGTTGCAATCTCGTTTTTTCAACTCGTTGCAAATAGACCCTGTACTTTCTACGGTTACCAAACGCAGCCAAAAAAGTGCGAAGTTAGCCGACGAACTGAATTGGTATAAACTTCTTCCCGAACAACTTAAATTGCTTACACCTCGCATTATTGAGCAAGAAACATCTGATAATGAGGTGATTATTACGCAAGAATATTATGGCTATCCTAATATGGCCGAGTTGTATTTGTACGGCAATCTGGATGGACAAATTTGGAATACTGCGTTGCAAAACTTGTTTAAGGTTCACAAACTTATCAGTAGCTATAAGGGCGAGTTAATGCCCGAAGAGATTGCCGATATGTATTGGGCTAAAACGCTGGAGCGTATGGATATGCTCAGAGAGCAAGAACCCGAATGGCGCACATGGCTAGAAGCAGATACGCTCACTATTAATGGCCAAACATTCCAAAATTTCAACTTGCTGCGTGAGCGTATTGAACAGAAAGCCAATGCGTTGGCGGCTAATGCGCAGGCTACAGTTTTACATGGCGACTATTGTTTGTCAAATATTTTGTATGATATAAATAATCATATTGTAAGGCTTATCGACCCGCGTGGTAGCTTTGGTAAGGCTGGTATTTATGGCGACCCGCGTTATGACGTAGCAAAATTGCGTCATAGTATTTGTGGGCTATATGACTATATCATTGCGGATATTTTTAGTTTTGCGCAGCTTTCGGACACTGACTTTGAGTATAGCATTTATGCCAATGATAGTTATGCCGATGCCGCCGCCGCTTTTGATGAGCAGGTAGTGGCCAACAACTACGATTTGCATGAGATTAAGTTTATAGAAGGATTGCTTTTCGTTTCGATGGTGCCATATCATCAGGGCAAACCGATGCGTCAGAAATTGATGTATTTAACTGGCATTCAGTTGCTTAATCAGGTTTTGTAATTATTTTTTTGATTTATAAATATACTATGAGAATTGTAATTGACCTCGACGGCACACTTTGCCCCATTCGCCAAAAACACGAAAAATATGCAGAATTGCCGCCATTGCCGCACGCCGTAGAGCGCATGAAAGAGCTAAAAGCACAAGGCCATTATTTGATTATCAGTACGGCACGTAATATGGCTACTTGCGAGGCTAACGTAGGAAAGGTAATGAAAAACGTAGGTAAAATTACGCTGGAATGGCTCGACAAACACGATATTCCGTATGATGAAATTTTCTTCGGAAAACCCAATGCCGAGTTGTACATAGATGACCGTGCTTTGCGCTTTCATTCGTGGGCAGAAGTAACAGACGAACTTTTGGAAGATTTGCGTAAAGAAAAATAATCAAGTGTTCTTGCAAGAATACGCCACTACGAAACAAATAATCTCTCTTATCTACAGACATATCTTATGAAAATTATTGTCCCGATGGCGGGCAGAGGCTCGCGTTTTGCTGATAGAGGCTACCAAACGCCCAAACCCTTGATAGAAGTGGCTGGCAAACCAATGGTTTTGTGGGCTATTAAGAGTTTAGAGAAATTCGATTATTCAGAAATAATTTTTGTGGTGCTGCTCGAGCATCAGGAGCGTTATGATGTAGTATCTCTTATTACGCAGGCCATCGGCGATAAAGCTAAATTTGTATTTTTGGAAGACGTAACACAAGGCCAATTGTGTACGGTGTTGGCTGCGGAAGCATATCTTAACTCTTCGGAAGATGTACTAATTGCTGCCTCAGACACTTATATTAAATCTGAAATGGCGAGTCATATTGCCGACAAAGTATCTGATTGTAAGGGACTTATTTCTGTGGCCAATTTGGCGGGCAGCCAGTGGAGTTTTGCCCGAACCGACGAAAAAGGTAAAGTGGTAGAAGTGGCCGAAAAAGTCCGTATTTCAGACCATGCCAGTACGGGTTTGTATTATTTCTCGGACGGCTCTCAACTGGTGAGTTTGGCCAAAGAAATGATAGCCAATCAAGAAACGACACGCGGAGAATACTATGTCATTCCTGTTTATCAGAAAATTATAGCGCAAGGCGGATTGGTGGGCATTTCGCAAGCCGACGAAATGTGGGATATGGGTACGCCTGAGGCTAAAGCCCAATTTGAAGCCTATTTGCAAACCAATATTTTATAAAATGAAAGTCTTGCACGTATTAAATGCCGTATCGGGTGGTTCTGCCTATTCGACATTCGAGCTCATCGAGCAACTCAAAAAACAAGGAATCGACTCATATTTGGTCTGTGAAAAAAACGGCACACAAGCTCGCCGCGATGAAATAAAAAAAATGTTGGGTGGTAAAGTCATCTTTTTGCCATTGTATAGAGCAAATGACAAAATCAGAACGGTACTTTGGAAGCGTCCGCTTTTGGAAATGAAATTGAGCTTAGGCACGTTACGCGGTCATAAGTTTCAGGCTCAATTAGCCCAAATTGTTAGAGACGAAAAAATTGATATAGTGCATACCTCTACGGCTGTCAATACGGAAGGGGCTATTTTGGCTCAAAAAATGGGATTGCCGCACATTTGGCATATTCGCGAGTTGGTCGGCGATGATAAGCATTATCAGTTTGGAAATCATCAGAAATGGGTACAAACCATTGAGAAACAGTCTGCTATGATTGTTGCTAACTCCAATGTAACTTATGATTGCATTGCCCCTTTTATGGCTGATACGAATAAGATTTGTACGATCCCCAATGCCATAGATGTACAAAAGTTTAAACCGAAGACGCATACTAATTCTATTGATAAAAAAATAGTAGTTGGGATGGTTGCTTCGCTGGATGCTCGCTGGAAAAACCATACGTTATTTGTCAAAATAGCAGGAAAACTCAAGACTTTATCGAATGTAGAGTTTAGAATTTATGGGAAAATTCCGCCGACCACAGATGCCTATTGGCTTGAATTAAATGCGCTGAAAAAAAGTTTAGGTTTGTCGGACGAACAATTTAAGTTTATGGGGCATGGCACAAAACCTGAAGTTTTTTGGGCAGAAATAGACATCATGGTTCACCCCAACAGATTTGAATCTTTCGGGCGCGTATTTGTGGAGGCGATGGCCGCGGCTATTCCTGTCATAGGGCTTAATGAGGGCGGTGCTTTGCAAATGGTACGCGACGGTTATAATGGTTTTCTTGTCCCAGAAAATGACATAGCATATATTTGCGATAAAATTAAATTATTGACTGAGGATTCTGCCTTGCGTCAGCAGCTTGGTAATGCTGGCAGAGTTACGGTGGAGCAGGATTTTGATATGCCTATTTTGGGCAAAAGAATAAAAGCACTTTACGAGCAAATACTTCATTCACATTCACACAAATAAGATATGTTTTCGATTTGTATTCCTAATTATAATTACGAAAAATACTTGGGGCGTACTATTCAAAGTGTGCTGAGTCAAACAGAACAAGATTTTGAAATAGTTATTGCTGATAATAAAAGCACTGATAGTTCTGTGGCTATTGTGGAAGATTTTATTAAACAAGGCAAGAATTTACGCTATGTAATAAACTCGTGTAATGTAGGCTTTGCAGGCAATCTGGACAGAGCAGGTGCATTGGCAAAAGAGCCTTATTGCATTATGCTTTCTTCGGATGATTTGATGCGTTCAAACGCATTGGCAGAATATAAAAAATTTATACAATTAATTGGTAATAAGCCTGTTGCTTTTTCGTCAAGAATCGGAATTATAGATCCTGATGATAAGCCAACCACATCCACTACGCACGGAGGGCGCAATGCTAATCTTTGGAAAGAGTCAGATATAGACCAATCTTTAACGGCCGCAATGGGGTATAAAATATATAAAATAAGTGCAGATGAGATGTTAAAACGCTGTATTTTATATTCTGCTAACCCACTTGATTTTTTAGCTACATGTTTCTCTCGTGAAGCCTATGAAGGGGTAGGGGGGTATGGTAGCAGTCGTATCATCAATCCAGATAAGTGGTTTCATTTAAAGTTATTGGCTGAAGTAGAATATGTATATTTACTTGATGTTAAGTTGTTTGATTATCGGATACATCCTAATAATCAGACGGCACAACAAGCAAGCTCTGGGCATTTGAAGTATATGGTGGATGAATATCGCACGTCTATGGAAATAGATGCGCGTATGCTTCAGAAATCAGGTTTGACTACTACACAAGTACAAGAGGCCTTTGTGAAAAATACAATCTTTAAACATGGGATTGGAGAGTTATCGAAGGGCTTTTGGCTTAAGTCTTTACGGATACTTTTTATGGGTTTGGCAACATATCCCTCGAAAGTGGCCTTTAACAAATATTTTATTGTTTATGTATTGTTGTTATTGTTAGGGCCTGTAGGTATTGCTATTACAAATTTAGTAAGGGGGCAGTATAAAAAATAATATTAACTATGAAAAATATAATAATTCGTTTTTATACATGGTCAGTACGAACCATCTTGTTTTTCTTGCCAGAAACAGAAAAAGTTAATTTATTCAGGGGATGGCTTTATAGTTGGGTTCTCAAAGATTGTAAAGGAGACTTTAGAGTAGGGCATGATGTACTGCTAAAAAATCCTCAGTGGATAAGTGTTGGCTATGGAGTGCATATTAATATGGGATGTCAATTAATGGGTGGCAATATTACAATAGGCGATAGAGTTTTGTTTGGGCCAATGGTGTTAGTTGCTGCTGGTAATCATACTTTTGATGGAAAAGATTATTTTACAGGCTTTGAGCGAGGGCATATTCATATAGGAAGTGGTTGCTGGATAGGCGGCAATAGTTCTTTATTGATGGGAACAAATATACCAAATGGATGTGTGGTGGGGGGGCTGGTTCTGTTTGTACAAAACCTTTTTCAGAAGAAAATAGTGTAATTGCAGGTGTTCCTGCCAAGGTTATTAAGAAAATGGAAGCACAGGTATAACATGGAAGACCCACTATTTTTACACTCCGAAGAACAGTTATCTCAAAAAGTCCTCCCCAAACTTGAAGATAAATTATCTAAACAGGCTTGGGGGGGAATTATAGTGAGCTTGCTATTTATAGCCTCTACGTCATCTGCCTATAGAATTAATATAGCAGGACTATATGTTCACCCATATCTGCTAGTGATGCCATTGCTAATACTTATTAAGAATATTAATGTAACTAATATATCTAATAGTTCTTATAAGTATATGGTATTGTTTTATGCTTTTTATTCAATAGCTAATCTACAGAATGATAGCCCTTTTTCCGAAGCTTTTAAAGTAGGCGGAGGGTTGGTTACACTCCTTTTTTTTACGCAAGTGGTTCATTCCGAGAAAGATTTTGAATACATAAGCTACGGTTTTATTCTTTGTGCGGTGTATATTGCTTATACGACATTGGGAAAAGTAGATGCAGGGGGCGGGTCTCGTTTAGCTGGTACTAATGCTTTGGAAGGTCTGGGCAATAAAAATGCTCAATCACTATATACATTGCCTGGTTTATATTTATCTATCATATTGCTTTTACATAGTTACGAAGAGCGTAATATAATTAAGGTTGCAATTTTTTTGAGTGTTGTTTTTATTTTATTGATAGGTTTGGTATTGTCTGCGAATCGCTCTGGGTGGGTTGGAGCAATGGTTGTCTTTGCTGTGGCCGTTGTCCGAATGGGGATATCTATTAAAACAATTATAATAGGAGGTGTTTTAATGATCATAGGCTACATAGCTGTTATAAATTTTGCGGCTGATATTGTAGAGCATAAGCTAAATAAAACAACTGATGGTTATGAATCAGACAATAAAAGAGAACTTTTAATATTGACATCCATGCAGCTTGGTTTGGAGCATCCTATATTGGGTTTAGGGTTAGATGGCTTAAGGGAAGAATTAGCTCACAGATTAGATGTATCAGGTCCTGAAATAGATCCACATAACATATATGGTGCTGTTGCAGGGGGAGGAGGGTTATTAACTTTTATCTTTTTTATACTCTTTTTTGTAAGCATGGGTAAGCCACCTAGGGGGATTGTAAAGTCTCCGTCCATTGGATATTATAATTATAAAAATGCCTTACTTTTGATTCAAGGTGGATTAGTTTTATTTTTTATAAGGGCACTCTTTACCCGCGAAATTTTGTACAACCCTAATTTTATGGGTTGTTTAGGATTGTTATATTCGTATATGATTTTTCATTTCAAAACAAGAATAAATGAGCAATACAGTAACACACAACAAGAAACCTAGAGTTGGATTTGTTTCAAGCCGCTGGGCTTTTTTCCCAGACGACAAAACATTTTTATTTAATGGATACGATGGCTCATTGATTGCTGAATTACTCAAAACGTATCCAGATATGGGGATTGCTATATATGAAGATAAAGACAAAAAAGTACAACATATTATGGAGTTTAAACCTAATAAGCTCTATAAATTAGAAGGACCATTGAGCTTTGCTGCTGGTTTGCGGAATACATTTAAAATTCGTAAGCAGTTGCAAAAAATGCAGGAAGAACACGATATATTGATTGTACAACTCTCATTCGTATCCTTTTTTGCTTTACTTACTTTGCGTAAACCTGTTGTATATCAACTTTGTACTAATGTATTAGTCGCAGCTGAAAATCCTGTAAAGTATATTGGGGCTAAAAAAATGGTTTCAGTTGCTTTTGCTAATGTGATCGATTGGGTACATCGTCGTTTATTTGCAAGGCCAAATGTTCGTGTGATTGCTAATGGGGGGGAACTTGTTGAGGTGTATAAAGAATACAACCCAATTCAAGTGATTTCTTCTTGTATTCACGAATATCAACTCATTAGCCCAGAAGAAATTCAATTGAAAGCCAACCCATTTTCTATTCTTTTTGTTGGGCGTCCGAGCCTTGAAAAAGGAATAGACTTGCTCATGCAGTCATTTGCTGACCTCAAAGCGATGGGCAAAGATGTACGTTTGTCTTTTGCGGGCGTAACTAAGGATTTGTTTTTTGAAATGAACCCAGAGTATAAGGGCATTGTACAAAAATATGAGGCAGATATTGCTTTTTTAGGTACAGTTCCTTTTGGGGAGAAATTATTTAACTTATATAAAAACTCGCATGCCTTGGTGTTGGCTTCGCGCGTAGAGGGTACACCCCGCGTGTTGGTTGAGGCAAGAGCTTTCGGTTGCCCTGTAGTGGCTACACGTGTAGGTGGTACGCCACAAAGTGTAACAGATGGTTCTGATGGACTCTTATTCGACCCTGAAAATCATCAACAACTCACGGCTGCGTTGGTCAAACTAATAGATTCTCCTGAACTACGTTTACAAATGGCCAAAAATGGCTTGGAAACGGTTAGGACGAAACAAACACTTGAGATTTTTGCCAAACCATTTGTTGATTGTGTGGAAGAATTGGCCAAAAATATAAAGAACTAGATTGATTATGAATAAACTACAACAAATCAATAAATTTTGCTTAGAAAAATTGGCAAGGGTTACAGCTAATAAGGCGTTTATTCCTGAAATAGATGGACTTCGCTTTTTTGCTATAATTACTGTAGTTATTTATCATCTTAATACCGCTGTTCATCGAGCTTCTAAAAATATTATTGAAACAGATTTTTTTTCCAGTATTATTCATAAAGGAAGTTTGGGTGTTAGTGTTTTTTTTGCTATCAGTGGTTTTATTTTATCATTACCATTTGCCCAACATTATTTGATAAAAACTAAAAAAGTCAATATAAAAGATTATTTTTTGCGCAGACTTACAAGATTAGAACCGCCCTATATACTGATATTAGGGTTGTTTTTTGTTGCTCAAATTATATTAGGTTTTTATACTTTTGGTCAAATATTTCCCAACTTAATTGCTAGCCTTTTTTATGTACATAGCATTATTTATAATAAGTGGAGTATTGTAAATCCTGTTGCTTGGAGCTTAGAGGTAGAAGTTCAATTTTATATTTTAGCTCCTTTGTTAGCTACGCTATTTGCTATCAAAAATCGCCAATTAAGAAGGATTGTAATTTTGTTGCTCATTGTTATAGGAGCAGTGCTTCCTCTTGTTTTTAAAGAACAAATAGAATTTTTTCATCTTAGAAAGTCGATATTTGTTTATTTTTATGCTTTTTTTGCAGGCTTTTTATTTACAGAGTTATTTGTACAATATCGGCAATTTTTCACAGGTTCAAAAGTATATTGGGCTGATGGTTTAGGGATAATGGCGGTGATTATTTTATTTCTATCTTATCATGTGAATGATAGCTTAATTGCTCCTGTAATTTTTTCGTTGGCCATTGTCGTTTTCTTTGTTGCAGTTTTTAAAGGTGTATTGTTTAATTATATATTTACACGTCCTTGGATTGCCACAATTGGTGGGATGTGTTACACTATTTATTTAATTCATTATGCACTAATTATAGGCTTGGTATCCAACACAAAGTTTTTCTTTTTAACACAATATTCGTTGTCGGTTAATGTGTTAATTCAGGCTATAATTATTCTGCCTATATTATTCCTTGTTTCTGCTTTATTTTTTGTAGCAGTAGAGAAACCGTGTATGTATAAAGATTGGCCTGCGCAGCTTAAAAACAAAGTTCAACGTTTTTTTTACGCTAATTATTAAAGACAGCTATGAATTTATTTGAACTAACATTAAAGCTAAAAGGAATTCCCATAGAAGAGGCTAAAGCTAAACTAAAATCTATTCAGCAGATGAGCGAGGCTGATTTTGCGACTTGGCAAGAACAGCAAAAATGGGATATAATCAAACACCATTATCAGCACAACAAACATTATCGTGATTTGTTAGGCGGGCGTATGCCTGCCTCTTGGGAGCAAGTGCCAATCTTGACAAAAGCACATTTGCAAAAGCCGCTGGAGCAATTGATTAGTGATGGTTTTTCTTTGAAGAATTGCTATGTAAATAATACTTCAGGCTCATCAGGGCATCCTTTTTTCTTTGCCAAAGATAAATTTGCACACGCCATGACGTGGGCTTTAATTATGGAAAGGTATCGTTGGCATGATCTTAACCCAGGTGATAAACAAGCTCGTTTTTACGGTATTCCGCTTACTTTTCAGGGATACTACAAAGAAAAAATAAAAGACTTTTTAGCTAATCGCTTGCGCTTCCCTGTTTTTAATTTGTCGGATGAAGTGTTAGAAGAATTTTACCAACGTTTTACGCGTATTCCGTTTAAATACATTTATGGTTATACGAGTTCTGTGGCTATTTTTGCTAAATATGTGTTGCAAAAGCCGCAGCCGCTTAATCAGGTCTGCCCTTCGTTGAAGTGTAGTATTGTTACTTCCGAAGCCTGTACACCCGAAGACCGAGCTGTGATTGAAAAAGCCTTTGGCGTGCCAATGGTCAATGAATATGGGGCTTCTGAGCTTGACTTTATTGCATTTACAGACCGACAAGGAGATTGGCTCATCACCAATGAAACCCTGCATTTTGAGATAGTGGACAATAATAACATTCCTCTTCCTGATGGCCAAGAAGGAAAAGTAATTGTGTCTTCTTATTTTAATAAAGCGATGCCGTTCGTTCGTTACCAAATCGGAGATATGGGCATTATCGCTCCGCAACGCAAAGGCAAATATCCTGTTTTGCAACAACTTTCTGGGCGCGTGAATGATGTGGCACTATTGCCAAGCGGCAGACGCGTACCTGGTCTTACGTTTTATTATGTGTCTAAGAGTTTGCTCGAACAAGGTGGTATTATGAAAGAATTTGTTATTAGACAGAAAAAACATAATCTTTTCTTGTTTGAATACGTGGCAGAAAGAGAGCTAAACGAAGACGAAAAACGACAAGTCCAAGAAAAAATGGACATGTACTTAGAGCCTGGCCTTACGGCTACTTTTGCCCGTAAGCAAGCCATAGACCGCCCTAAATCTGGCAAAATCAAACATTTTTATGTTGAATTGGAAGGCTAACTTCCTATATTTTTGATTATAATATGAAACTTACCATCGTCGGTGGCGCACGCCCCAACTTCATGAAGATAGCTCCTATCATTCATGCCATACATGCCGCACAAGCCAAAGGCGCGGACATTTCTTACCGACTCATTCACACGGGTCAGCACTACGACAAACGCTTGAGCGATACGTTTTTTGAACAGCTTAACATTCCGCACCCACACGCCAATTTGGAAGCGGGTTCGGGTAGCCAAGCCGTACAAACGGGTCAAATTATGGTGCGTTTTGAAGAAGAAATGCTCGCTCATCCTACGGACGTGGTGTTGGTGGTAGGCGATGTTACTTCTACAATGGCTTGTAGCATTGTGGCCAAAAAACTCAATACGCAAGTGGTACACGTGGAAGCGGGCATTCGTTCGTTTGACATGACCATGCCCGAAGAAATTAACCGCATCGTTACCGACGCGCTGGCCGATCATTTCTTTACCACGACGGTTTATGCCAACCAAAATTTGCTTAAAACAGGCACAAAACCACAACAAATTCATTTTGTAGGCAATACAATGATCGATACACTCATTGCCAATTTGCCCAAAATCGAACAGCCCGAATGGTGGAATAGCCTTGCTTTGGCCGCGAAAAAATATGTGGTGCTCACGCTTCACCGCCCTGCCAACGTGGACGACCCCGCCAAACTCAAAGCCTATTTGGATGAAATAATGGCCGTAACGCAAGGTTTTTCGGTAATTTTCCCTGTGCATCCGCGCACCATGAAAACTTTGGCGCAATTGGGTGTAGAATATCCGCAACTCAAAACCGTAGAGCCGTTGGGCTATTTGCAATTTATTTATTTGGTAAAAAATGCTTACGCTGTCGTAACGGATTCGGGTGGTATTCAGGAAGAAACAACCTATATGGGCATTCCGTGCCTGACGCTGCGCGACAATACCGAACGCCCCGAAACGGTAACCGTGGGCAGCAACGAGCTGATCGGAACAAATCCGTCGGCCATTGCGCCAGCGTTTACGCGCATTCATAAAGGCGAGTGGAAAAAAGGCGCGATTCCTGAACTTTGGGATGGCAAAACCGCCGAAAGAATCGTAGCGCGTTTGCTTGAGCTTTATAAGTAATAATCTGATTTGCTGATGAATATTGTTATCACAGGCGCAAGTGCTGGTATCGGCTTCGATACGGCCTTGCGCCTTAGTCAAAACCCGAACCACCGCATTTGGGCGATAGCCCGCAGTGCCGACAAACTCCAACAACTAAAAGCCCAAGCCGCACATGCGAACATCGAAACTTTTGTTTTCGATATGCGTGCGGGGAATTATACTACTTTTTTTGAGCAACTTTCCGAAGCTACTCAAAAAGCGGGTGTAGATGTACTGATCAATAATGCGGGCAACCTGATTAACAAACCTTTTGAGCAACTCACTGACGAAGATTGGCTTTCGCTCTATGAAATAAATGTGTTGGGAGCTGTGCGCATGGTGCGTACTTTGTTGCCGCTGCTGGGGCAAAATGCGCAGGCTTCGCACGTGGTGAATATTGGCAGTATGGGCGGGTTTCAGGGGAGTAGCAAGTTTGCAGGCTTGGCGGCGTACAGTGCCAGTAAAGCGGCTTTGGCCAACGTGTCCGAATGTATGGCCGAAGAGTTCAAAACCCGAAATATTGCCGTGAATTGCTTGTGTTTGGGAGCTGTACAGACGGATATGCTTTCTAAGGCTTTTCCTGATTATGAGGCTGATATGAGTAGCCAGAAAATAGCCGAATATTTGGCTTGGTTCGCCGAATTTGGGCATCAATTCCAGAATGGAAAAGTAATACCTGTGAGTATTTCTACACCGTAGTATGCGTTTTGTTATGGATTTATTGAAAGGGGTTTGAGTAATCAAATCCCTTTTTTGTTAATTGAAAATAGGCTTTCGTTAAATAGGATTATTTTTATTAGGTAAAAATGGCATTTGGTTAATTCAAAATGCTATTTGGTTGTATAAAAACATAGTTTTGGTAGCTTTTGAATATATGTTTGGTTAATTGAAAATACTATTTTGTTAATTGAAAATGGGGTTTTGTGTGATTGTATGTTGGTTAGTAATATTCTTTACCACCTTTGTTATAGTTGTATGTAAAAACAATCAAGTAAAATATATGACAAAATAATGTTTTCTTGATTCTGTATTGTTACAAATTTAACGCTAACTAAAATTAACAAAGTATGAAAAAATTAAATTTACTCATTTCTGCATTGTCCCTATCGTTTTCGGTTATGGCACAGCATCCTACTGATGGTCTTACGGGCTATTATAAGTTTGAAGATACGGGCAACTTGGGTGTGGCCACTGCTGGAGCTCAGCTGACCATGAGTTCTATCACGTATATTACACCCGCTAATAATCGTTTTGGTACGGCCAATAAGGCTGTATCCATGTCAATGGATTCACGTTTGTATTCGGCCAGTGAGTCTTTTCGTACTGGCTCTGTTTCTGTTGCCGCATGGGTCTATGTGCCAAACTTCGCGCAAATGTCTGATTGGAGTTACGTGGCTGGTGTTCGACACCTGCAATTTGCTTCTCCGTACAACGCTTATGCTTTGATGATACCAAAAGGTAGTAAAAAGGCGATATTTAGTTATTCTAATGTAGGGTCGGCGGATAATACAGTAACATCGACTACTGTTCTTTCCCCTAACACGTGGTATCATTTGGCAGCTACTTACGATGCTGGTACACATACCGCTAAAATATACGTCAATGGTGTATTAGAAGCCACAGGTACTTCTGGAACTGGTAATTTGCAATACAGTAGAGAATTATTTGAAGTAGGAAAAGTTGATGCAGTAGGCAACTGTAACTATACTGGCCGTATCGATGAGCTATTCACTTATAATAGAGCATTATCGGCTACTGAAATTACCGCTGTCATTAATTCATCGGTTGAAAGTACATTAGTGGAACATTTCAAATTTAATAATGGCTCATTGGTAGGCATAAATGGCAGTACATTAGAAGCAACGCCGAAGGCTGTATCTGACCGAGCAGGCAATGCTGATCATGCGCATTATTTAGCTACTACTGCACATGTTGTGGCAGGTTCGTCTGTGGTTGGTATGCCGCAAGGCAATGCCGATAGAAGTATTTCTCTTTGGTTCAAAAGAAAATCTCCTATAACACATACATTGTTTGGCTATTCTGATGCAGAAAATTCATTTTCTATTGTAATAGACAATAATTTAATTGCTAATTATAAAGGTTCGACACCTGTTACAAGTAAAGCATTGAATTATGACACACTTTGGCATCACGTGGTTGTTACACATAACGGAGGAACTACGACAATGTATTATGATAACGTTGCACAACCTTCTGCTTCTGCTACTTATACCAATAATAATACAACACTTAGAATCGGACGTAGTGCTTTTAGTGGCAATTATATTGGGTTTGCGATAGATGATTTGTATATATATAAAGTAGGTTTGTCGGCTGCCGAAGTAGCCTCACTTTATAATGCTGTTCCTACGTCTGTAAAAGCAGAAAAATCATTGTTCAAAGCATTGACTTTGTATCCGAATCCAAGCCAACGCAACATTACGGTTTCTGCTACTGCTAAAGGTGCTTTGACTATCTATTCCGCTGAAGGCAAACAAATGTTGCAAACGTCTGTAAATGAAGGCGAAAATACATTGAATGTAGCTGCTTTGCCAGCAGGTATGTATGTGGCTACAGTGGTCTCGGAAGGTGCAGTGCAACGCACGCAATTTGTAAAAGAGTAATTAGTTCGATTGATTAAATTTTGGTTAAGCAATTCCATTTAAGTTATGCGCTTAAGTGGAATTGCTTTTTTGTTATATATTAGGTATGTTTTATTGTATTTTAGGGTTTGTAAATTCAAATGAGGGTTTGGTAAACTGATAATATGTTTTGCTCAAGGCTTTATAGATTAACGAGTTGTGTATGCAGAGATTTGCAGGAAATTATTCTATAAACATAATCTTCTTGTACAATGAAAAAACTAAGTTTACTTATTTCTGCGCTCTTGTTATCGGTGTCTATGATGGCTCAAACGTATTCAACTACTGGATTAACAGGTTATTATAAATTTGAGAATCCTAATAATTTAGGTGCGGCAACTGTAGGGTCTAACTTGGAAGTATCTTCGACTGCTTGGGTAACGCCTATTGCAGACCGTAATGGTACTGCTAATTCGGCAGTTGCTTTGGGTGGAGGCACTAGCTCTTATCTAAATTCTCAGTTTAGTCCAAGTGCCTCTTTTCGTAAAGGGTCTGTTTCCTTAGCGACATGGGTTTATATACCCAATTTCAATACAGCTTCTACTTATCATACTGTTGCAGGAGTTAGGTATAATGCTACTTCTTCTCCTTATAATTCTTATTTGCTTGCAGTTCAGAAAAGTAACCAGAAAGTTGTTTTTTCTTATAATAATACAGGCGGTGTGAATGTTACACTTACTAGTATTACTGCTTTAAGTGCTAATACATGGTATCATGTGGCTGCTACTTATGACTCTGCTTCGCACACCGCTACTATATATGTGAATGGTACATCAGAAGGAATAAGAACTGACGGTACGGGAGCTTTGAAGTATAATGTTGGTAATCCTGAATTTGTAGTGGGTAATGTTGTTGGTGCTGGCGGAAACTCCTTTGTTGGAAGAATGGACGAGCTTTTTGTATATAGCAGAGCTTTGACAGCCGTGGAAGTAGCCAAACTTTATAATGAATGTCCTATTACCGTGAAATTAGCCAATAAAGGCTTTGCTGGAAAAGAAGCCTTAGTTTTAAGCAGCCAGACAACACCTGTTAAATTCAAATTCTCGAAAGGTTCAAATGCTGTATTTCACACCCAAACTGCTGGCGATACATTGAAATTGGCACAATTGACGAGCCTAAAAAAAGGTGCTATTTATAAATATACTGTTACCAATGCTGATAGTTGCAAAAAATATGGAAGAGTGGCAATACGTCCTACGATTCCTACCACAGACCTTGCCACTTATTTGAGTCTGGCAGATTATGGTTATGGTTCAAACTGGGGCGATAGCACAGGCAATGGTTTTCATTTTAATAATACAGGTGCTACACCTGCCGCTGGCGTGAGTGGTGTGGATAGTTCTGCTGCCTATTTTAATGCTTCTTCATATTTGACATCAGCTAATAACTTGCCGCCTAATACTTCTATGTCGACTGCGGGCTGGATAAAAGTAATGGCCTCTGAAAGTCCTAACGCATATCCTACCATCTTTAATGTGCGTCATGGTGAAAATACACCTTATAACTCTTTTTGGGTTGGGGCACTACCTTCAGGTAAAGTTCAATTTATCTTTAGCAATACCACTGTAAATGATGTTGTTCTGACAAGTAATACTTCTATTCAGGCTGGTACTTGGGTACATATTGCTGCGGTTTATGACCAAACAAGTGGAGGAAAACTGTATATCAATGGGGTTTTAGATAACTCATTAGCATCTACTGGCAATTTGGTTTATAATAACCGAAAAATATATATTGGCGGAAATGGCATTGATAATCACTATTTCAGAGGAAATATAGATGAAGTATTGGTGTATAATCGTGCCATTACTGCGGCTGAAGTTTCTCAAATCTATGGTAATTTTGGAGTAGTAGGCATTAAAAATAATATGCCTTCTTATAAGGCATTGGCTTTGTATCCAAGCCCAAGCCAACGCAACATTACGGTTTCGGCTATCGAAAAAGGTGTGTTGAATATTTATTCGGTAGAAGGTAAACAAATGATACAAACCGCTGTAAATCAAGGAGAAAATACATTGAATGTAGCCGATTTGCCAGCAGGTATGTATGTGGCTACAGTGGTTTCGAAAGATGCAGTGCAACGCACGCAGTTCGTAAAAGAATAAATGTAGTTTTCTTGTATCAAATAATAAAAAGCGTGGCTACTCATTAGGGTGGTCACGTTTTTTTATTGTCCGAGAGCTTGCGTACTTTTAGCCAAACAAGGTTTTTATTCTATGAAAAGAAAGCGTCGATCTACCAAAGGTATTTTTGTTTTCACGGCAGCACTTGGTTTATTTTTGTTTGGAATAGGCTTGCAAGGTTTGGCGAGCTTTTGGAATGCCGTGCAGAGCAAAACAGAAGTAAAAGTGGTCAGGACAGGCACGGAAAAAATACGAAACTACACTCGTCAGGTGCTTTGGGTTGTGCCGTTCGACAATACAACCGATACGCTTGTTTTTTCCGAAAACATAGGTGCAAAAGTTGGCGATACGCTCAGTGTTTGGAATGCTGCTCCGTTTTGGATTAAGCCATTTTATTGGCAAAAGGAGTCGGCTACGTCCAGCCCGCCTCCTCGTGAATTGTTTGATGGTTGGTTGCGCCACGATAGCGGCTTGGGCTTTTTCTTTTGCCTTATCGGTGGGTTTATTTTGGCAGTAAGTATTTTGTCTATCAGGCGTTTGTAATTTGTTTGGGTGGAATTTTACTCTAATAAAAAAATCCCCGTCATCTGCTTTGTACGCCGATAACGGGGATTTTTATTTATCTAAAAACCAGGTGCTTAGTGGCTTTTTTCTTTTTCCGTCGCAACGGCTACAAGCTCAATCGCATCTTTTACTTTCTCTTGCAAAAGCGCGATGTCCAACACCTCCGACACACGTTCCACATAATGAAACTTCAGGCCTTTGATGTAATCGTCGCCGATTTCCTCCACATCTTTGCGGTTTTTGTTGCTCATAATGATTTCGGCGATGCCTGCGCGTTTGGCGGCCAACACTTTTTCTTTGATACCGCCCACAGGCAACACGCGTCCGCTCAACGTGATTTCGCCCGTCATGGCCAACTGTCCGCGCACTTTGCGTTGCGTGAAAAGCGAAGCCAACGACGTAAACATCGTGATACCAGCCGACGGGCCATCTTTGGGCACAGCTCCCGCAGGAATGTGCAAATGCACGTCGTAGCTATCAAACAGCTTGTAATCAATGTTTAGGCTGTCGCAATGCGCTTTCAGGTAGGAGAGAGCCGTTATCGCGGATTCTTTCATCACGTCGCCCAATTGTCCCGAAAGCGTCAGTTTGCCGCGTCCTTTGTTCAAGCTCGATTCGATAAAAAGAATTTCGCCGCCGACTTGTGTCCAAGCCAAACCCGTTACCACACCCGCAACTTTGTTGTCGTTGTAGCTTTCTTTTTCAAAAACTTCCGCACCCAAATACTTGACGATGTCGTCAGTTTTGAGGGTTTTGTTAAATGGTTCGTCCATCGCAATCGCACGCGCCACTTTGCGCATTACCTTGCCGATGAGTCTGTCCAGATTCCGAACACCCGACTCGCGCGTATAGCCGTCGATAATCTTGGCAATGGCTTTCGTGTCAATGGTCAATTCCTTGATGTCGATGCCGTTTTCTTCTTTTTGTTTGGCAATCAAATGGCGTTTGGCAATCTGTACTTTTTCTTCCAGCGTATAGCCCGACACCTCGATTATTTCCATACGGTCGCGCAAGGCTGGGTGTATGGTGTCCAGTGAGTTGGACGTGGCAATGAACATCACTTTCGAGAGGTCATAATCCACTTCCAAATAGTTGTCGGCAAACGTATGATTTTGCTCTGGGTCAAGCACTTCCAAAAGCGCAGACGCGGGGTCGCCTCTAAAGTCCGAAGCCAATTTGTCTATTTCATCCAAAATAAAAACGGGGTTGGAGGTGCCCGATTTTTTCAGATGTTGCACCACTCTGCCTGGCATTGCGCCTACATACGTGCGGCGGTGACCTCTAATTTCGGCCTCGTCGCGCACGCCGCCCAACGACATACGCACATATTGGCGGCCTAAGGCTTTGGCAATAGAACGCCCCAACGAAGTTTTACCAACACCAGGAGGGCCATACAAACACAAAATCGGAGCTTTCATGTTGTTGCGCAACTTCAACACAGCCAAATATTCGATGATGCGTTCTTTCACTTTTTCCAAACCGAAATGGTCGGCATCTAATATTTTTTTGGCGCGTTGCAAATTGAAATTGTCTTTGCTGTATTCGTTCCAAGGCAAATCGGCGAGCCATTCCACGTAGTTGATGGCAACGGGATATTCGGCAGCCATCGGGTTGGTACGGCCTAACTTGTCGAGTTCTTTATTAAAAACTTTGGCAACGGCTTCAGGCCATTTTTTGTCAAATCCGCGTGCGCGTAGTTTCTCAACTTCTTGTTCGGGACTGTCTTGGCCGAGTTCTTCCTGCAACATTTTGATTTGTTGGCGGATAAAATACTCGCGTTGCTGCTGGTCGATTTCTGAATTTACTTTGCTCTGAATTTCGTTTTTCAGTTCCAATAATTGTACATCGCGCATGAGTGCCGAAAGTAGGGCATTGGCGCGTTCTTCTCCGTCAGTAGTTTCCAGAAGTATTTGTTTTTCAGATACATCTGCGTTGATGTTCGACGACAAAAAGTGCGTCAAGAACGCTGGACTTTCGATGTTTTCGAGTGCGAAAAGTGCTTCGTTCGGAATGTCTGGGTTGAGCTGCACGATACGCGTAGCCGTTTCCTTCAGCGACTGAATCAGGGCTTTGATTTCCTTTTTCTTGGGGTCGGGAAACGAGTCGTTGAGCAAGCTGATTTGCGCGGTAAGATAGGGGTCTTGCTGCGTAATTTCGGCCAGTTCAAATTTGCGTTTGCCCTGAATGATAATCGTAATATTGCCGTCTGGGAGGGTGAGCATTTTCAAAATTTTGGCTACCGTCCCGACTTTATAAAGGTCGTCTATGGTTGGTTCTTCGGAGTTGTTGCGTTGGGCCACTACACCCACGACGCGATCTCCTTTGTAGGCTTTTTTTACAAGTTTAATAGATTTTTGTCTTCCTACTGTGATCGGAATTACGACACCAGGAAATAATACCGTATTTTTAACGGGCAAAATCGGTAGCATTTCGGGGAAATTCTCTTTTTCGATATTGGCTTCGTCTTCTGCTGAAAGAATAGGAATCATATCTACGCCATTGTTCTCGTCCATGTTTTCTGCTAACATCAGATTCGACCAATTTTTTTTATTTCTTTTGCTCATAATCTTGAATTTCGGGTGTTGTAAAATAGCGTGCCTAATGTTCTGAATCGCCAAAACTGCCACTTTGTCGGTTTGGGCTGTCATAATTACTTTTCCCTTAACGATGCTTTTGGGCCTAAGGTTTCAAAACTTTGCTAATTGTCTGGTTGTCAGTATTTATAATTTATAAAAAAAAGTGGCACACTATTGCTTTGTTTTGAAGGCACAAGCAGTATGCCAAAAATAAATTTATTAAGCAAGAAACGAACTAACGCTGGTTTATTGCATAGGATTATTACATAGCAAACCGTATTTTTAGTTTATTTCGCTTCCTGAAATTAAGTAAACGCTCATTGTAATAAAAACAAAAGTATTTGTTGATAAAAACGTATTTTTGGGCATAGATAACCAAGCAATTGCTGTATGATAGTTAATATTAAGGTAGAAAATTTTATGGGTTTTCAGCGATTCGAGTACGCGCAACCCAGCCCGCTTACGGTGATTATTGGCAAAAACGATACAGGCAAAACCAGTTTGCTTAAGTTGCTGTACGCCAATACCAAAGCGTTGGTGCGTGCCAATCGGACGGCTAAAGAAGTGAATCTCAAGCAAATTATCAGCGAAAAACTATACAATACTTTTATGCCGCGTCGCAGTGGCTTAGGCGAGTTGGTCAGCAAAAGCGAAGAAAATGCTTTAGACCTGAACATGGCTTTTGCAGGCGAACACCGTTTCAATTTGCATTATGGTTTTTCGGCTTCGGCCAAAGAAATGCTGGGACATTGTTCTTCCGAAATTTACCCGATGCCAGAAGGATTTAACGCTTTGTTTTTGCCTGCCAAAGAGGTACTTACAGCCGCGCAAGCCATCAAAGATTCGCGTCGCGACGACCGTTTTTTGGATTTTGACGACACTTACACCGACATTATTGACTCGTTGAGCATTCCCGCCCAAAAAGGAAAAGTAGTGGTTGCGCTCAGGCACACGAGCAATATGTTAGAAGATTTGTTTGAGGGCGAAATTATCCAAAACCTTCAGGACACGCGCAATCCGTTTTTGTTCAAAAAAGGAAATGCGACCTTTTCGATGCCGCTTACCGCCGAAGGCATCAAAAAAATTGGGATTCTGACAACGCTCATTCGCAACCGAGAACTTAGCCGCAATACGGTGCTGTTTCTGGACGAACCCGAAACGGCATTGCATCCGCAGGCGCAGCGCAAATTTGCCGAAATGCTTTACACGATTAGTAACATTGAGGGCGTGCAGGTGTTTTTGTCCACGCATAGTTATTTTATGATAAGCCAGTTGGCCATTATTGCGCGGCGCGAACAACGCACGGTTAATTGTATTTCTATCGAGAAGGAAGCAGGCAAGAAATTTGTTGATTATCAGATACATGACCTCAAAAACGGTTTGCCCGACAACAGCATTATTCAGGAAGCGCAAGCCATGTTTCGGGAAGATATGAAAGTAGAATTAGGCTTATGACGGATACTATCATAGAAAGCGGAATGACTTTTGTTTTACCGCAAGGCCAGTACTTTAGGTTTGAAGAGGCGCAGGCGTACCAGTCCGTAAAGGCGTTTTCGGTTACGGAAATGGATTTGTGTTACGTGGAAGGTAATACCTTGTTTTTGGTAGAATTGAAGCGTTTTTATGACCCCAGCAACCCCAAATTTATGCCCAAAGATATTTCGGTAGAGGCTGTAATTGAAGACCTTAAAACGAATTTTTATAAAAATGCTTGGCATTCGTTGGCCATGCTTGCCCAGAATCGGAGTAATACCCAAACCTGTATGGCTGGTTTGCGGCAGCCCATTGATTTTGAAAAATGCCAAATCAAGTTGATATTTATTCTCAATATTGCCCCAAACAAAGATATTTTGCCACTTTACAAAGAAATTGCCAAGAAACTAACAGATGTAAAAGCCTTGTTTCGGGTGGATTCGGTGGCAGTGTTGGATTATGACACGGCAAAAGATTTTTATCCGAATTGGATAAAATAAATATGACTTGCTAAGTGTTTGATTTTGTTGTTCTTATAAAGAAAATTACATGCAAAAAATGACTTTTTCGGGTTTGCTAAAACGTTACTTTTGGTTGCCGTTCGTGGTATTTGGTTGCGAACGCGGTTGCAACTCGGAGCGACAAGAGGTACTTGCGGCCAAGGCTTTTCCTGTGCAAGTAGGCCAGCAAGCCGCCACACTCAAAGTGCAGAAAGTAAACCACACGGTCGTGAATACCAAATGGAATGGACGAATCGGTATGCAATGCCGCTGTTCGCATACGGTGCAAGGTCATTATCAGGATTTTGCGTATAGTTTGCAGCTCCCCAATCGCCCCGAATTGCTCGAAATATACAGGCTGCCCGTTTCGTATTCGACAATGGTTGAGGATACGAGTTTAAAATCCATTGCACAAAAAATTTCGTTTAAAGCCTCTGACAATCAGCAACATTTCTTGGTTTCAACGGATAGCGGCTTGGCCGTTGCGGTGTATCATTTGTTGCCGAAAGGAAGCCCGTTTTTGTCGGAATATGCTTACAATCCGCAGGCCGCGCAGCCCGAAGACCGCACCCGCGCCGAAACGGTTGATTTGTCCAAAATCCCAGCGGCAACCCAAATCGCGTGGGATTTGCTTCGCAAAAATGAACGCATTACAGATGGCAAAGGTCAGAATGCCAATGATTTGTTTGTCAATGCGTTGAGTAGCTATACGGCCCCTTCGGAATACGATTTTTATTTGGTGGAAAATATGGCGACCAAAACCACCTTTTTTGAGGCGTTGAGCAGCGAAAGAATACGCGAAGCGGCTGCTAATTCCCCGAAATGGCGTGCTTTAGCCGTCTCGCAAATGCTGCGCTGCTTGCGTAAAAATGAAAGCGCATCAGAAGCCCAAGGCATTTTGTTTGCGCTGAATGCTGCCGATTTGTACGCGCAAGCCGACCAAATTTATTTGGGACGCTGGTTTGATCCAGACAATCATTTTGAAGCCAGTACTTATTTTGAACGCCGCGCCAAAGTGCCAGAAATGGTGGTGGCCGAATCCGTTCGCAAGCAAATGCGTGAGAAAGCCATCAAGAATTTGCACTCGAATGGCTCGCTACAAAAAGAAGCTTTTGCATACTTACTGGATTTGCATGAGGTGAATTTGTTGCAAACGTATTTTGATAAACATTTGGCCAGTAATTATTTATATACAGAAACAATTACATTGGCGCAAACAAATTATGCCCAAATGCCGCCCGAAACGCAAAAACTAATCATTCAAAGGGCTAAAAAGTTGATTATGAAAGAAGAAGATTGGCTCAAACGCCGCACGCTTTTGCAAATGTTAGCAGGACACGTGGACTGCGAGCAGTGGGCGGTTTATCGCAAAAATTACGATGAAGATTTACGCGCCATTGTGTTCGTGGATTCGTGTAGGTAGGAGGTAAATAATTAAGCCTTATAAATTCTAAAATCTATAAGGCTTAATGTATTGTTATTATGAATATCAGTGCGGCTGATGCGGCTCTTCGGTGCGGATAATGCGTACGGCTTGCTTGGATGGCCAAATATTTTCGCCACGGCGCAACATATAAACGTGTATATATTCCGCCCCCAAAAAGAAAATAAGTGCCGAATAATTCACCCACATAATAATAATCACGACCGAAGCCGCCGCCCCGTAAGTAGAAGCTAAGTTGGTGTTTCCCAGATATAAACTGATAAGATAACGCCCTACGCTGAACAGCGCGGCTGTCAGAATAGAGGCACGCCATACGTTTCGCCAACGCAGGCGCACGTCGGGTAGGAACTTGAACATCATGGCGAACATGAGCGTAATAATACCAAACGAAACGGCAAATTGTGCCGTACTAATCAAGTACACCGAAAAGCTATCTAATATTTGTTCGATGAAACTTTGCAAGGCAATTAGTATCGTATGAATGACTAGCGAAACAAGCAGTAAAAATCCGATAGCCATTACCAAAGCAAATGATAAAACCCTGTTTATCAAAAACTTAAGCCAACCTTTGGAAGGTTTGGCTTTTACGTCCCAAATGGTGTTGAGGGAATCTTGCAGTACCGTGAAGGTGGCCGTAGCCGAAAAAATAAGCGTCCCACCGCCAATTACTTTAGTGATAAAGCTATCGTGTTGTAAGTAAGCATTTTGTACCATATTTTGAAGGCCGAGTGCGCCTTCTTCGCCGATGATGTCTTTGGCTTGTGTAAAAATTTGTCCCGCAACGGCTTCTTTCCCAAAAAAATAACCAGCCGTACTAATCACAATGATGATCATGGGGGCTAATGAAAAAATGGTGTAATAGGAGAGTGCCGCCGCCAGCCGAAAACAATTGTCTTCGTCCCATGCGTCTTTGAGTTGGAGGGTAAAAGACCAAGTGTTGGATAGCCACTTTTGGATAGAAAAAGGTTGTGTCATGAAGGTTTATTTAATAGTTGCTAATAGCGCGTTTGCTTTGCTCTTGATTGGGTAAAAATATTTCAAATTTTGTCCACTTGCCTAATTCTGAAGTTAATTTGATGCGCCCCCCTAATTTCTCGACTGTTTCTTTTACGATATAAAGCCCTAATCCTGAGCCTGTTCGCTCAGATGTGGCGCGGTAGAACATGGCAAAAAGTTTATTGATGTGTTCGCGACCAATTCCGATTCCATTGTCGTATATTTCAATGCGGGCTTCTCTTAAATCTACTTCTATACTGACGTTGAGTGTAGGGAATTGTTTGCTTAAATCGCAATAACGTATGGCGTTAGAAATCAGGTTGTTAAATACAATGCTAAGGCGTTTGTTGTCCGAATAAAAAGTGGTTTCTTGTTTTACGTAAATATGCTTGTTGATCAGTTCGTAATGTTGGGCGTATTTGAGTTGGTTGAGTGTGTCATTGACCATTCCCTCAAAATTGATAGCCGAAATATCCAAAGGAACGCGCGAGTTCTTAGAAATATTGAGTATGTCCTGAATATAAGAATCCAGTTTTTTTATCATTTTGGTTTGTAGCTCGATGTATTCGCTTAGTTTGCTCGTATCAGGTTCGAGTTTCATCACTTCAATTAAGCCCAAAAGTGATGTAAGTGGAGAGCGCAAATCGTGTGATGCTTTGTACACGAAGCTGTCTAGCTCCATATTTGTTTTGTGTAATTTTAGATTTTGTGTGCGTAAGCGTTCATTGAGTTTTTCGAGTTTGTATTCGGCAGATTGGTGTGTGCTGACATAGCTGTAACTAAACATTGCAATCATAAACAGAGATACCAATAAGGAAAAGTAATAATTAGTGGTCGTGTATTGATTGTTGAAAGGAATGAAACCAGAAAAATGATAGTCAGTTAATTCTAAAAAAGACAGGCAAAAAAGTGTTATAAAAAGGCTGGCTAGCAGGTAGTTGCGTTCTTTTCGGACGGAAAATAACATAAACATTCCGCTGATAATGGCAAAAAAGAGGAAATGATTGCCTGCTTCGCGACCTTGTGAAGAACCATTTACCAAGACAATAATGCTTCCATAGGAGGCTACCATGAATTTGCCCAGCCCATAACGTCCCGTATTAAAAAGTTTAAGGCTTGCCGAAAACATAACTATCATACTTAAATCCAAGATAGCATGATTCCAAAGGCCAAACCAGCTATCTATCACGAAAAAACCAAAAGAAGCTAAAATGGCAACAAAAATGACTTGTATGGAAACTACAGTACGTTTAAACTCGGCACGATTGTAAGCATAGCGACCATAGTGTTGTCTAAATGTACTGACAATAAATTGTTTGTAAGACTTTAATAGCATAGGTTTTTCTTAAAATATGCAAGAGCGTTCATTGTGTTTATATCCAAAGAAGTGTTTTGCATTACAGTAACGAAAAACCTCTGATGTACGCAGTTGCACAACAGAGGTTTTTCGTTGGTATTATGCTTAATTTTCTTTGATCTCGAATTCTGTACGGCGGTTCAACTGACGATTTTCGGGGGTATCGTTAGGTGCGATAGGTCGCGTAAAACCATAACCCTGAAATGTCATGCGGCCTCCGCCAATGCCTTTCTTAAGCAAATAATCCGTTACAGCACTAGCTCTATTTTCGGAAAGTTTTTGGTTGTGCGCTGCTGAGCCTACGTTATCCGTATGTCCCGAAATCTCAATTTTGAGTGTTGGTACTTCTACCATCAAATCATAAAGGCGGTCAAGTTCCGTGTTGGATTCGGGGCGAAGTGTGGCTTTATCCGTATCAAAAAAGATATTTTTGAGGATAATACGAGAACCAACCGCAATTTTTTTCAAGCCAATATCTTTGTTAATTTCTTGATAATCATCGCTTGGTGGCAAATCAAAGTTTTCGGAATGGAATAAATAATCGTCTTTGGAAACGGCAATCCCGTAGTTTTTGCCAGAAGGAAGTGTAACCAAATAACTACCTGTCAGCGAATCAGAATTTTGTTCGGAAAGTACCTCGCCAGTGGCATTATCTACGAGTGTAAACATGGCTTTGACGGGCTTGAGTGTAATTTCGTCAAATACTTTTCCTTGCAAAATGGTTACAGCACTTTTGGTTTTGCCTGCGGCCAAATTTTCGGTTTTTTGTTTTTCAACCTTCATTTGCTGATCGGCTGTTGCCTCATCAGTGGCTTTGGTGGTTACAGCCTCTTCGTCCACAGCTTTAGGCATGGTAATGATATAAATATCTTTGCCGCCTCTGCCGCCTTCTTTGCCCGAAGCGTAGTAGCCGTGTTTTCCGTCGGCAGAAAGTACAAAGTAAATATCGTCTTGTGCTGTGTTAATTGGGTAGCCAATGTTTACAGGTTCGCTCCATTTGTTTTCTTCAAAGAAAGAAATGAAAATATCATAACCGCCCATTGTTTCGTGGCCGCGCGAACTGAAGTACAAAACTTGCCCGTCCGAAGAAATGAATGGGGCATCTTCATCGCGCCCTGTGTTAATGAGTGGCCCTAAGTTTACGGCTGGTCCCCAGTCTCCGTCTTTGTCCAGTTTACTCATGTAAATATCAAAACCTCCATAGCCACCAGGTCGGTTGCTACTGAAATATACGGTTTTTTCGTCGGCGGTAATAGAGATAGATAATTCGCTATATTTTGTATTGATGTTGCTGCCCATGTTTTTGGGTTTACTCCAACCATCGCCGCGTTTTTTAGATACAAAAATATCTTGGTCTTTGTCTTTATAAATAAAAAGCTCGTCGCCATTTGGGGCAAGCGCGATACAGGCATCATGGTATTGGGTGTTAATGGGTTCGCCCATATTGCGAGGGGCAAGCCATTGGCCGTTTACGTGACGGCTTTCGTAAATATCTTCGTAAAATTCGCCGTTTGGTGCAAGCAAACCACCCGTAGAGCCTTCGCGGGTAGAAGTAAACATCATTACCGATTCGTCGGCGGCAATTACTGGCGCGTATTCCGAATATTTGCCATTGATTACGCCCCCGATATTGTCAATTTTGGCACGTACTGGGCTATCTACCAGTTCTTTACCTACATCACATTGGCGTATGCGTTCTTCGGCTGCGGCAATGTCTTCGGTGTTTTGAGAGCTTTTGATAAACGCATTAAATTTAGCTTTGGCATCGTCGAAGCGGTGCGCGATTTGGTAGGCGCGAGCCATCATGTACAAATAGTCTTGATGTACGTCGGGCTTTAGTTGGCCTGCTTTTTCCAAGTGTGTAATGGCCTTTTTTTCGTAGCCCATTTCCAAATAACAAACCCCAGCTCTGTACTGAATTTCGGCATTACTGGCCGCGGCAGGCAGGATTTGCTCATAGTATTCGGAAGCCGTTTTATAGTCACCTTGGCTATAACTATAGTCACCTTCTCGCAATGCTTTTTTGTCTATCTTCTGAGCTAAAGCGAAGGTTGCACTAGCAAAGAGTAAGAGTACGGCATGAAATAAATTTTTTCTCATATCAAACAATAGTTTGTAATTTATCTAAAGAAAATGTACTTAGAAATGAAAAATTTCGTAGCAAGCTACCATTTTTTTCTATACGACAAAAGCAAGCACTGTGCCAAATGATGAGATGATATTTTTTTGAATATCTCTTGGCCAAAATTCTATAACTTCGCGCACTTTCAGATTACTGTTTTATTCACTTTTATCCTGTCATTTTAAAATATGTACGCTACCTTACAGCCTGTTTTAATCAAAGAATTAGAAGACATCAAAGCCGCAGGGCTTTACAAACGCGAACGTACCATTATCACGCCGCAAGGTGCTGAAATTGATACAGTTGAGGGCGGCCATGTGCTGAACTTTTGCGCCAACAATTATTTAGGACTTTCCTCGCATCCGCGCGTGGTGGAGGCTGCCAAAAAAGCCATTGATTCGCACGGCTACGGTATGTCGTCGGTGCGTTTTATTTGCGGAACGCAAGACGTACACAAAGAATTAGAACAAAAAATTTCGGCCTTTTTGAGAACAGAAGACACCATTCTGTACGCGGCAGCTTTCGATGCGAACGGCGGTGTATTTGAGCCACTTTTCAACGAACAAGATGCCATTATTTCGGATGAATTAAATCACGCGTCTATCATCGACGGCGTGCGTTTGTGCAAGGCGCAACGTATGCGTTACAAACACAACGATATGGCCGATTTGGAAGCCCAACTCGAAAAAGCCAAAGGTTGCCGCCATCGCATTATCGTAACCGACGGCGTGTTTAGTATGGACGGCACGATTGCGCAATTAGACAAAATTTGTGACCTCGCCGACAAGTATAACGCCTTGGTAATGACCGACGAGTCGCACTCTTCGGGCTTTATGGGCAAAACGGGTAGAGGTGTGCATGAGCTCAAAAACGTCATGGACAGAGTCGATATTATTACGGGAACTTTGGGCAAGGCTTTGGGCGGTGCTTCGGGTGGTTTTACGTCGGGTCGCAAAGAAATTATTGATATGTTGCGCCAACGCTCACGCCCTTATTTGTTTTCTAATACCTTAGCTCCGTCGATTGCGGGTGCATCAGTGGCCGTGTTGGATATGCTTACCGAAACGACGGCTTTGCGCGACAAACTGGAACGTAATACGCTGTATTTCCGCCAAAAAATGACAGAAGCAGGCTTTGACATCAAAGAAGGCCAACACCCAATCGTTCCGATTATGTTGTATGAGGCGACGCTTGCGCAGCAGTTTGCCGAAAAACTTTTGAGCAAAGGCATTTACGTGATTGGTTTTTATTATCCTGTCGTGCCACAAGGAAAAGCGCGTATTCGCGTGCAAATTTCGGCTGGCCACGAAATGGAGCATTTGGATAAAGCCATCGCCGCCTTCACGGAAGTGGGCAAAGAATTAGGCGTGATTCAATAAGTTTTTGGGTTGTTTTAAATAACAAAAACGCCTATTTGTTGCAGTTTGTACCGCAGCAAATAGGCGTTTCTATTTCATTGTAAATCAATTATTTGTACATCGTTTCGCGTTGCGCTTTTACGTCGTCGCTGGCCAAAAACTCATCGTAAGTAATGCGTTTGTCCAGAATGCCGTTTGGCGTAAGCTCAATGATGCGGTTGGCTACGGTTTGTACAAACTCGTGGTCATGCGAAGTCATAATCAACGAACCTTTGTAATCTTTCAGGGCGTTGTTGAAAGCCGTAATTGATTCCAAATCCAAGTGGTTGGTTGGCTCGTCGAGTAGCAACATATTGCCGTTTTGCAACATCATGCGCGAAAGCATACAACGCACTTTTTCACCACCCGAAAGTACACCCGCTTTTTTGAGCGATTCTTCACCCGAAAACAACATTCTGCCCAAGAAACCACGTACAAACGATTCGTCTTTTTCTACGGAATATTGACGCAACCAGTCCACCAAGTTCAAATCCACGTTGAAATACTCGGAGTTGTCGTTTGGCAAATACGTTTTGGTAATGGTTACACCCCATTTGTATTCGCCCGTGTCGGCTTTCTCTTCGTCCATCAACGTTTTGAAAAACGTGGTAATGGCCAAGCTGTCTTTGGAAACAATCGCGATTTTGTCGCCTTTGTCCACGCTGAAATTTACGCCACTGAAAAGGGTTTTGCCTTCTATTTTTTTGCTCAAATTTTCTACGGTAAGAATCTGATTACCAGCTTCACGTTCTTGTTTGAACATAATGGCTGGGTACTTGCGCGTAGAAGGTTTGATGTCGTCGATTACCAATTTTTCCAACAATTTTTTACGGCTGGTTGCTTGGCGTGACTTAGAAGCGTTGGCACTGAAGCGTTCCACGAACTCTTGCAATTCCTTGCGTTTGTCTTCTACTTTTTTGTTTTGGTCAGAACGCTGTTTGGCGGCCAACTGGCTCGACTCGTACCAGAACGAGTAGTTACCTGTATAGATTTGTAATTTGCTAAAATCAATGTCGGCGATGTGCGTACACACCGTGTCCAAGAAGTGACGGTCGTGGGAAACCACAATTACCGTATTTTTAAATTCGGCCAAGAAATCTTCCAACCACATGATAGTTTCCACGTCCAAGTCGTTGGTCGGTTCGTCCAATAACAAAATGTCTGGGTTACCAAAAAGTGCTTGAGCCAAAAGAACCCTAACTTTTTGGTTACCACTAAGTTCGTTCATTAGTGAGTAATGCAATTCTTCATGAATGCCCAAGCCGCTAAGCAAGTTGGCCGCGTCGCTTTCAGCATTCCAGCCTTCCATGTCTGCAAACTGGCCTTCCAGTTCAGAGGCGCGTACGCCGTCTTCTTCCGAAAAATCTGCTTTGGCATAAATCGCGTCGCGCTCTTGCATGATAGCCCACAATTTTTTGTGACCCATCAACACGGTTTGCAACACAGGGCATTCGTCAAACTCAAAGTGGTTTTGTTTCAACACGGCCAAACGCTCGCCTGGCGTGATGCTTACACTGCCCGTTGTGGGGTCTATATCGCCCGATAAAATTTTAAGAAAAGTAGATTTGCCTGCGCCGTTTGCACCGATTACGCCGTAGCAGTTGCCTGCGGTGAATTTAGCATTTACGTCTTCGAACAATACACGTTTGCCGTAGCGCAACGACAGATTTGAAACTGAAATCATAGAAAAAAGAAAGAAAAAACTTTAGCTTGCTTGTTTTGGGAGCGGCAAAGGTAGGGAAAATAATGCCCGAATCGAACCATTGCGCCGCCAAAATTGAATATTAAATTATTGATAATAAGAAACTTTTAGTCTTGCTGCATCAAGAAGGCCTTGATGTATTCGTCGATGTCGCCGTCCATGACGTTTTGCACGTCCGAACGCTCCACGCCTGTACGCACATCTTTCACGAGTTTGTAAGGGTGCATCACATAATTGCGGATTTGCGAACCAAAATCAATACGTTTTTTAGAACCTTCGATGCGGGCGCGTTCTTCGTTGCGTTTGTCCACTTCTATTTGATAGAGTCTGGATTTAAGCATTTTAATCGCCTTGTCCTTGTTCATGATTTGCGAGCGTTCTTGCTGACACTCAATGATAATGCCCGAAGGTTTGTGTTTGAGGCGCACGGCGGTTTCTACTTTGTTTACATTTTGGCCACCTGCACCGCCCGAACGGAATGTATCCCATTCGATGTCGGCCAAATTGACTTCGATATTAATGTTATCGTCCACGACTGGGTACGCGAACACAGAGGCAAACGAAGTGTGGCGGCGTGCGTTGGAGTCGAACGGCGAAATACGCACCAAACGATGTACGCCGATTTCGGCTTTGAGATAGCCGTAAGCAAAATCGCCATCAATTTCGATGGTAGCCGATTTGATGCCCGCGCCTTCGCCTGCTTGGTAATTGATTTCGCGGACGGCGTAGCCGTGTTTTTCGCCCCACATGATGTACATACGCAACAGCATATCGGCCCAATCTTGGCTTTCTGTGCCGCCTGCGCCTGGGTTTATTTCCAGAATCGCGCTGAGTTGGTCTTCTTCGCTGTTGAGCATTTTCTTAAACTCCAACGCTTCAATTACGCCTTGCGATTTTTGGTATTCGGCTTCTAATTCTTTGTCGTCTATTTCGCCTGCTTCCGCAAACTCGTGGAGTGTTTCCAAATCCGAAAGCGCGGTTTGTGCTTTTTCAAAATCTGTCGCCCACGATTTGAGCAGTTTTATTTCTTTCATGACGGCTTCGGCGGCTTTGGGATCGTCCCAGAAGTCGGCGGCAGTCGTACCTTCTTCTTTTTCGGCAATGAGGGCTACTTTATTATCGTAGTCAAAGATACCTCCTCAGGGCGGAAACGCGTTCCCTCAAATCTTTTAATTGTTCGTTGGTCATGGCCAATTCTTAGATTATTTTTATAAATTGGGCGCAAAGATACGCATAAAAAAAGCAAACCGTATTTAATATGTTTTGGTACGATTGTTGTGTGTATGTTTTTGTTTTATTTTTTAATAAATTATTCACAAATACACTTATGAAAAAACTATTGTTTGTAGCGGCCTTTGTGCTTGCTGGTGTTTCGGGTGCTTTTGCACAAGCCAAATATGAATTTCGTCAGGTAACGGCCATTGAGTCGGTTGTGCCAGGCGGTTTGGGCCGTTCGCGTTTGCTTACCACCGACAAAGACGGTAATCTTAACGAGATTAAACTCGAAAACTTCTTTAGCTTGGTAGGTATCAATTTCGGAAACATCAAAGAAAATGATAAAACCATTACCAACATGATAGAAGGAATGTACGCCGAAAACTGGACGCTTGAAAACGTTTCGACGGGGGTTTATGGCGCAGAAAAAAGTACAGGTATTTTTATTACACGTTATTTGTTTAAGCGCGAGAAAAAATAAAAAGACGATATACCTAATTATATAAGGGATTTTAGATAAACCATCTATTATCCCTTATTTTTTTGCATTGATCGTATGAATGTTTTGTTTTGATTTCATATTTACAAAGAATTAGCGTGTTTTTTGTTTTTTTTAAAAATAAAATATCTCTATATTTGGAAGGCCTAACAATGGCTTAAAGAGTAGGGGTAATTATGTTAAATGATTACCTGTTTTTTTAACACACACATAACATACATACTTTAAAATGTATGTAACTTTGCACAACCACTCCTACCGCATTGAAAATACTTCTTTTTATTCGATTTCTTATGTATTCTTCAATTATCTTCTAATTTTTTTGTGTTAATCTTTTGAATTTTTATGAGAAAAATATACATTAATTGTATAACAAATAGTGTGCAGCGACTGAGTCTGATGCTGATATTATTGGTTATGATGAGTGGTGCACCAGTGTTTGGGCAGATAACGGAAGGCTTTGAAGGTGCGACTCCTCCTCCTGCGGGCTGGTCTTATGTTTCTGTTGCTCACGGTACAAATAATCCAAGAAATGGTTCTAAATGTGCTACATTTGATGCTGCTAACGATGCTATTATTACGCCAATTGTTGCCAGCCCTGATGTTTTGACATTTTATTGGAGAAGAAGTGGTACGGCTCCTACAAGCCCTAAATTTACGGTTCAAACAAGTACTTCTCAGGCAGGTCCTTGGACGAATTTGCCATCGGCTAATGTTACTACAGGAGCAAACCCAATTACTTCATTTACCACTAGTTATCAAACATTTACCGCAGATTTGTCTTCATTTAGCAATATATGTGTTAGGGTAATAGATGGACGTTCGGGAGGAAGTAACCAATTATACCTTGATGATTTTTCAATTACAGTTGCAGCTTCCGACGTAACGCCACCAACAGCCAGTACATTTTCGCCACTTGATAATGCAACCAATGTAGCGATTAGCACTAACTTGGGAGTAACTTTTAGCGAAAACATTGCCAAAGGCACAGGCAATATTTTGATTAAAAAAGTTTCGGATAACAGCGTAGTACAAACCATAGACGTAACGTCTGCGGCAGTAACCATTTCGTCAGCTACACTTACAATTAATCCGCCTTCAGACTTGACGGCTGGTACAGCTTATTATGTAGAAATACCTGCTACTGCGGTACAAGATTTGGCTGGTAATTTTTATGCAGGCATTAGTGGGGCTACTGCTTGGAACTTTACGACTGCTGCTGCCGATGCTACTGCTCCGACAGCAAGTTCTTTTTCGCCAACCAATGGTGCAACGAGTGTAGCGGTTAATTCGGATTTGGCTGTAACATTCAGCGAAAGCATAGCCAAAGGCACGGGCAATATTTTGATTAAAAAAGTTTCGGATAATAGCGTAGTGCAAACGATTGATGTAACCTCTGCTGCCGTTACGGTTTCTTCTGCCACGCTTACGATCAATCCTGCTTCGGATTTGGCCGCTAGTACAGCTTATTATGTAGAAATACCCGCCACTGCCGTACAAGATTTGTCTGGTAATTTCTTTGCTGGATTTAGCGGTTCTACTACATGGAGTTTTACGACAGTTTCAGCTTCAAGTAATTGTGATACTGAATCGTTTACTAATATTCCTACTGCATCAAGTTCTTATAATCCTTACACATGGGTTGGTGATGATGGTGCAAGTTGGTCTGTAACCAATTCTCGTACCGACCAAACCATTACGGGTAAAGCCATTACTGTAAGAGGAATACTAACGACACCTACTGTTACGGGTGGTTGTGGTGTAATTACTGTTTCGCATAAAATTCCGTTTTCAGAATCTTCTCCATCGTTTACGGTTTGGGTAAATGGCACACAATACGGCTCGGCGATTGTTCCGACTTCGGGCGTGCAAGTTTCTAACATTACGGTAAATGTAGGCGGTTCGGTGAGCATAGAACTTCGTTCGGACGGCTCACGTATTACATTCGACGATATGTCTTGGACCTGTTATGTTCCTTGCGTTTCTCCAACCACACAAGCCTCCGCTCTTACATTTGGTAGTATCACAGCTAATAGCGTAACGGCCAATTATACACGCGGTAATGGCGATAAAATATTAGGTGTTGTGGGTGCTGGTTCTTCTCCCGCAAACCCCGTTTCTGGTAATGTTTATGCAGCCAATACGGCTTTTGGTTCGGGGGGCGCAGTGGGTAGTGGTTTTGCCGTTTATGATGGTACGGCAGCTACTTTTGGTGTAACAAGTCTTTCTCCAGAAACACACTATTATGTGAATCTTTACGAATACCTAACGGCTACATCTTGTTATAGCCCAACAGCGTTGGCGGGTAATTTCTGGACGTTAAGTACAGAACCTACGGCACATTCTACGTTATCGGCTTCGGCGGTAAGTGGTTCGCAAATTGACCTTACGTTCCAGACTGCCACTACATTTGGAGCTGATGGTTATATTATTTTACAAAAAGTAGGCTCAGCTCCTACGGGTACGCCGACAGATGCTACGGCTTATACGGTTGGTGGTACTATCGGCGACGGAACGATTGCCGCTATCGTAACAAGTAGCTCAGCAACAACCCAAGCCATTACGGGACTTACAGCAGGTACTACTTATTACTATTCGCTTATTCCTTTCAACTGGAATTTGTCTAACATTGGAACATATAATTATAGAACGGCAGCCACAATCCCAACGGCATTTGCTACCCCAACGGTCGCTAGTAAATTAGCGATTACGGGTACGTCTTTTGTTGCACCTGTATCTGCTTATACAGCAGGTCAAAACTTTAGTGTTACGGTGCAGGCGCAAGATGCTAGCAATAATGTTCGCTCAGTAAGCACTGCGACTACTGTTACTTTGAGTGTGGCCAATGGTTCGGGTAGCTTAACTACTATTACGGGCATTATCGCAGCGGGCGCAAGTAGTGTAACGATTACGACTACTTACGACGGCATCGAAAGTGGAGTGCAATTCATGGCAGCAGCAACCAGCGGCATGAGCCTTACGACTTCGGCGGCCAGCAGCGCGATTCAGTTTTACGGTATAGACGAAACACTTTTTCCTCAATATGTAGCGTACCCAACGGCTTCAGGTAATAACCGTGTGCCTGTGGCATATCGCCTTACTTTGTCTGGGCTTTTGGCTAATACAACTTATCGTGCAGTTAACGGTTGCGTTGTGGCTACTGATGATTATAACAATGCAGGTGCGGGCAATGCGTATTTTGTTCCTACTTCAGGCAATTTTGTTTATACAAATGCTACGAGTATTAGCACTAATTATATAAATATTACGACAGACTCGCGCGGTAATTATACTGGCTGGTTTATCACAGAACCAACTCAGAATGCTACGTTTACGGCAGGCAATAATGTTTATGTGCGTATTGCGCTTAACGATGGGGCAGGAGGAAGCACGCCAGCTTTATATCTTACTACCAAACTAACCATGACAGCAGTTGCTTTCGGTTCTGCGGCTTCTAATGTAACGGGCATTCGTTCTACATCGTTGGGTACTGCACAGGATTTTGTACTGCTCAGTAGCAACATGGCGGGTACTGGCCGTCCGTTGTATTGTACATTTATCGAAAGTGATGGCAATACAGTAACCGCTGCCGATTATGTAGATTATTATGATACTAATGTAGATGGTGTTGCTGGTGCTTGGGGTGCTATTATTCCCAATACTAACACGAATGGTGTTCGTTATATAGCGGCACTAAGCCGTACGACAGGCAACGTGGTAGGTTGTGCCGCCACTGATGCAGATGGTAACTGGAACGGTGTAAGTACCGTAAATCCCAATACAGGAGTTACGGCCAAAGTGATTGCGACAGGTGATGCACCACTTACTTGCCAACCAGAAATTCAAGTAAAACAACTTGGTACGAATTATAACACTGCCAACACTTATAATTTTGGTTTTGCACAACAAAGTGCTAATACAGACGTGGTTTTTACGATCAAAAATACAGGAGTTGCTGCGTTGACTATTTCAACTACTACCGTAACGGGAACAGGTTATAGCCTCGTGTCCTCGCCTGCTGCCAGTGTAAACGCTGGAGACAGCACAACATTTACGGTACGTTTTAATTCGGGCGTAACAGGTACTTTTACGGGTAATGTAAGTATCGCGCACAGCGATAATAGCGGTAGCGAAAATCCGTATGTAGTTAATTTTACAGCAAAAGTATTGCCTGAAATTGTGGTAGAACAAAATGGTACAAACATACCAGATGGTTCGGGTAGTGTAGCCTTCGGTACGGCAAGTATCGGCGGTCAGCAAGAGAAAATATTTGTTATTTCTAATACAGGCTCAGGCGATTTGATTATTTCTTCCCCAGTATTTGGCGGAGCAAATGCTTCAGAATTTAGTATAGTGGGAGGTGTGGGTATATTCCCTATTACAGTTGCTGCTGGCGAAAATACCAACATTATTATTCGCTTTTCTCCTGCGGGTGTAGATGGTGCGCATAGTGCAACCTTCTCGTTTACTACTAATGATACAGATGAAAATCCGTATAACTTTACTCTGACAGGTACTCAGGCCACGCCGCCAAGTGTTTCGGTAAATGCCAAAGATCCAAGTCCGAGTTCACAACCTACTTTGGGTTCACAAAATAATGTATTGTATCGTGTAGCTTTGAAAGCCAATGGAAGCACCGCTACATTGCAGTCTATTCGATTGACAACACAAGGAACTTATGCAGAATTAGATGTTACTTCCTTTAGATTGTGGGTTTCTGCCAATAATAGTTTCAGTACTACAACAGATACCGAAATCGGTACACCACTAACAGCTGCGTCTGGTGGTTCTTTATTGTTCGATGGTTTGTCTCAAACGATTAGTGCTTCAGACTCTGTTTATTTCTTTATAACCGCCAACATTCGTATTGATAATGCCGCTTCTAATAAAACGGTAGGTGTTAGTATGACTAGCTTTAGCGACTTGACGTTTTCGGGTAGCCCAACTTCGGGTACTATCTCTGTTGCGGCGGGTGCTTCACATACGATTGTTTCACCTTCCGTGAAATTTAGTCTTGCTGATGCAAGTCTTGCAGAAGGAACGGGTGCGGGAACTTCCACTTATAACATTGCATTGCGCTTTTTCGGTAATGTTCCTGCGAATGAAAACATTGTGATTAACCTTTCGGGTGCAGCTACTGGCAACGGTACGGATTATGATTTTGGTACGCCAGGTAGTGGCCTGACTAAAGTTTCGTATGTGGGTAATGTGCTTACGTTGCGTACAGGGACAATTACTACGCCTGCTACTATCAATTTGCCTATTAACATTACGCGCGATGCGGTGGACGAGCCAAATGAAGATGTAGTGTTGACGATTGCAAACGCAGGGGCTATTTATATAGATAATAATGCTAAAGTCTTTACTTTCACCATTACGGATGACGATGCGGCTTCGGTTGTTAGTTTTGCCAGCACCGAAGAGTATAAAGGTGAAGCGGTGGGCAGTAGCTATACCGTAACGCTTGATATAGTGCCTGCGGCGGCGGTATCGGGTAATATCGTACTTAATGTTTCAGAAACAGATTTGACTTATGGTGGTACTTCTCCCGATGATTATACGACCTCTCCAGCCAAAGCGGGGAGCACGGTTACTATACCTATTACGGTTGGTCAATCATCCGCAACATTCAATATTAACATTAATGATGACGAAACTAATACAAATCCCAAAACAACAAACAGCAAAGTAGTCTTTAGTATTGCCTCTGTGCCAAGTAATGCAATCATTAGTAGTACTGACCACACGCATACGTTGCATATTGTAGAAGGTACGTTCTTGGAACAAGGCGATTTGGCTATTCTTGGTTTTAATACAAGCAATATTGGAAGCGATGATGAAATAAGTTTTGTTTGTTTTAAAGATTTGATTCCAGGTACTGTAATTGATATTACTGATAATTCTTATAACAAATGTACACCTGGTATTGCGTCTCCTTCAAGTACGAATTATATACTGAATGCTTTTGGAGAATCTGAAGGCTGGGCACGTATGACCTTTACTAGTGGCTCAACTATTGCAGCTGGTACCGTCATTACCATGGTGATTTCGGGTGGTGGCCCTACAAGCTATACGGGTTCGTCTTGTATTTCTCCAGCAGGTAGCACGTGGACTTTTACGGGTATGTCTTCTAACACTGGTAATTTCAATTTGAATAGTAACGGTGAGCAAATCTTTTTCTTACAAGGTGGCACACTTGATGATAATGGCACAGGCCCTACAAACGTTAATTATGGTGATGATTTGTATGTAGGTGGTCGTATTTTGTATGTGTTTAATACCAAAGGTGATATTTGGACACCTACTTGTACTAACAGTGCTGGAGGAGGTACTCAAAATTCTGGTAAGCCTTCTGATATGGATTGTTTCATTTCGTATAATCCGAACTCAGGAACTGTAAATAACTATTATAAATATACTGGCCCTGTAACGGAAACATCTAAGCGCGGCTGGATACAACGTATTCAAGGTTCGGGCAATTGGACTCCTTATACGAGCGCATCCAATTATAATTCGGGTGGCCCTAACTATCGTGGCGGCTATTCGATTTCAATTGGGGCTGGTGCTTTTGAAGCAGGTGTTTGGGAGGGGACGACCAATTCCAATTGGTTTGAATGTCGCAACTGGCAAAGCCTAACTATTCCTGAAGAAGCAACAGATGTTACGATGGTAAGTACTGCACCAAACAATATAGTAATTGACACGGCTACCGCTAAATGTCATAACATTACAATTGCTTCTACTAAATCCTTGACCATTGCCAATACTGGTGGTAGTGGCGGTAACTTGAATGTATATGGTGATTTTAATAATCAAGGTACGTTTACACATACCGCAGGCGTGGTAACAATGAAAGGTAGTAGTCTAGCACAATTGACACAAGCATCAGGCACATTGGCTTTCCGTTCATTGGATGTGGCTAACTCGGGTGGTGTGATACTCAACAATGACATTAGTGCCAACACCGCACTCACGCTTACTTCGGGTACATTAAACATGAACGGTAAGAAAATAACGCTCAATAATGGTTCATTAGATGTTGTTGCGGGTATTTTAGATGGTACAGCCAATGGCTCTACGCTCGAATATACAGGCACAGGTGGTACCAATGTGCCGACTGGTAGCTATGACAAACTCATCGTAAATCGTACGGGTAATACGTTGGTTATGTTAGGCGATGTTACGTTGCGCGGTGCGTTGGGTACTGCGCTTGATTATCCTGCTGGTACGCTCAATATCAATAGCTATACACTAACGTTGGAGTCTGGCGTAATGACAGGGGCAAGTGGTGTTATCCAGGCTAAAGGCTCTAACTCAGACCTTGTTATTAATGGTTCGGGTGCTGTGGGTACGCTTCGTTCTACAGGTGGCTTTGATGATTTTACTTTGAACAGAACCTCTTCTGGTGGCGTAACTTTAGGTAGTAACCTTACCATTAACGACGAATGTAATTTGCCTGAAGGAACTTTGAATATTGGTAATGGAAATACACTCGCCCTTAAAGGTGCAATCAACTGGACAAACGGTGGCCTTACGGGTGGCACAACGAGTCATCTTTCGGTAGAACAAATAGACGGAACTACGGCACGTTTGATTTTGCCAACGCCTACGGGTGGTTTGGGTAATGTAAGCATCAAACGCCTGAATGGTATGTCATTGTTTGGTTCATTGGCGGTGGCAGGAACAGTTTCGTTTTCATCAAGCCCTGCCTCTGGTGGTATTTATACGACCAACGATACTTTGGATTTGGGTACTACGGGCACTATCACTGGCGAAACGGCTAATGTAAATACTCGATATGTACAAGGTATTGTAAAAGCAACTCGCACGGTCGGTAATGGCGGTAGCTCTAACTTTGGTAACATTGGTGTCAATGTTAGTTCGTCGCCAAGCGATTTAGGAACGGTTCGTGCATATCGTTTCGCTGGCTCATCTCATGCGGTTACTTTTGGAGCGAATGCAGGGATTGCGCGTTTGTGGCGTATCAAACCAACGGCACAACCTTCTGGAGCTTTGGGCTTGTCTTTGGCATGGCCTGCCGATGATGATAATGGTACAAATGCTTCGACTAGTTCGCAAGTGTATCGTCTTCCTGAAGGAGCTACTGATTGGGAACAGGTAGGAACTGTACAGTCTCCTTCTGTTGTAAATGGTATGCGTACAGTGAGTGTTTCTACTTCTGGTTTCTCGGATTGGACAGTAAGCGACGACATCAATACTTTGCCTGTAACTTTGGTTTCTTTCACGGGTTATTTGCAAGGAAACGTAGCGCAATTGCAATGGATTACGGCTTTCGAATACCAAAATAAAGGCTTCCGCGTAGAGCGTTCGGCTGATGGCAAACACTACGAAAGCATTGGTTTCGTGTCGGGTGTAGGCACAAGCTCTGCTTCACAGCGTTACGGTTTTGCCGACCAATATTTTACAGGAAAAGCATACTACCGTTTGGCGCAAGTGGACATAGACGGAGAAGTAACGTATAGTCATGCGGTTTACCTCGAACAAAAAGGAAAGCTAACCGCCAACTTTGCGTTGAGTCCGAACCCTGCTACTAGTTACGTGAATTTGCAAATGCTTGGCACGGCTTCCGAAAGCCCAATCATGATGCAAGTGATTAGTGCCGAAGGCCGTCAGTTGTCAGTAGCGCAAGGCGATATTATGCACCTGAACCGTTCGCTTAACCAGACAATTTCGTCTTTGGCGTCGGGCGTGTACATTATCCAATTGCAACTCAACGACCAAGTGGAACATTTACGATTAGTGAAAGAATAGCTTTCACTTTCGTTAAAAACATACAAAGCCCTGCTATTTCAGATAAATGGCGGGGCTTTTGTTATCATGCACAGAAACGTATCTTTGCAACGTTTTCAGAAATTATAGTTTACTTACAAACCGAATTTGCCTTGAAAGTTCTTGTTCTTCGTTTTTCTTCGATTGGAGATATTGTCCTGACTACACCTGTTGTGCGTGCACTCAAAAAGCAAATCCCCAACATAGAAATTCATTATGCCACCAAACAACCTTTCAAAGTTGTGTTGGCCGACAATCCGTATATTGACAAACTGTATTTGCTCGAAAAAAACAATTTGCCTCAATTGCTTAAGCAATGGAAATCAGAAAAATATGATTACATTATTGACTTGCACCACAACTTGCGCACCTTGCGCATTAAGTTGGCGTTGGGCGTGAAGGCGTATAGTTTTGATAAATTGAATATGGAAAAATGGCTTTTGGTTCGTTTCAAAATCAACCGAATGCCAGCCATGCACATCGTGGACAGATACATGGCCACCGTCGCGCCGTTGGGTGTACACACCGACCAAGAGGGTTTGGACTATTTTATTCCTGAAAAAGACGTGGTGCAACCTTGCGATATTCCCACTTCGCATCGCAACGGATACGCCGCCATTGCCATTGGTGCGCAGCATTTTACCAAACGTCTGCCACTGCATAAACTCATAGAACTTTGCCAACGAATACCCGCTCCTGTTACGCTGCTTGGCGGCAAAGAAGACATTGTCGTGGCGCAGAAAATTGAAGAATATTTCTTGGCCAATAATCAGCCCAACAAGGTTTTTAATGCTTGTGGAAAATTCAATTTGAATCAGTCGGCATCGCTGTTGCAACAGGCGCAAGTGGTGTACAGCCACGACACAGGCCTGATGCATATTGCGGCGGCTTTGCACAAAAAAATCTATTCGATTTGGGGTAATACCACGCCGCTGCTGGGAATGTACCCGTACCGAACCGACTATGTAGTCATCGAAAATAAAGAATTGAGTTGCCGACCTTGTTCCAAAATTGGTTATAATCATTGCCCCCAAAAGCATTTCAAATGTATGAACGACCTTGATTTGTCGGCGTACATTGGCTAAAACAAAAAAGGTAGCGTTTGGATAAGCTACCTTTTTTGTTTTTATACTTTACTTTGTTCGTTGTAATATTGACAGCAGTTTTGCTGTATTTTCAAATATATTTCTTAGCTTTCATACCAAAAAACGTCATTAACCTATTTATTTTCCAATGAAACGACTCCTTGTTGTAGCATTAGCTCTTTTTATCTGCTGGAATAGTTTTGCACAAGCCAAATCGCAGAAAGCCATTGTCTTGCTCCAGTTTTTTGACAAAAACAATGCCCCGCTTGGCTATGGTACGGGTGTTTTTGTGGATGCGAACGGCACGCTACTTGCCCAAACCGATTTGTTTGTAAACCCCAATATTTCACGTATTCAAGCCCGCAACACCGATGGCGATAAGTACAATGTAGCCAATGTGTTGTCCGACGACGCATCGGCGGGGTTGGTAAAATTTTCGGTGAGTAACCCTTCGGGCAAACCTTTTCCGTTTATTAAAGTAACGACCACGCGCCTCAAGCAAGAGTCCAATATCAACGTGCAATATGTGACGGATTATTTGGAAATGATGAAAAATGATGCGGTTTTGAGCCTTGCTGCCCAGATAGACGGTTACGGTTATGCCATGCAAACCAACTCGACACTATCCATGCATAGCGGTAGTCCTGTGCTTTCGGCAGAAAATACACTCGTGGGTTTTGCCATTACGGGCGTAGGGGATGATGTGTTCATTGTGGATGCGATGCGTTCGGCCAATCGCATGACCCAACGCAATCAGTCGGTTACGGAATGGATAACCAACTACCGTCAAGACCGTGCATTTTTGAGTGCGGCGGCTTCGTACATGGAGCAGAAATGGCAAAAAGTAGTTACCAAAGCCGACGAATCGCTTATCAACAACGCCAAAAATGGAAGTACTTACTATTTGCGCGGTGCGGCCAAATACCAACTCAAAGATTTGCCTGCGGCGGTTACGGATTTTAATAAAGCTGCTAGCCTAAACAGCACGCCGCCCAACTTGTATTTGTGGCGCGGTTTGGCTCTGTATCAGCAAGAACAATACAAAGAAGCCGAAAAAGATTTTGATAAAGCCGTAGAACTGAACATCGCCGACAAGGATATTTATTTTTATCGCGGAAATGTTCGTTACGAAAACAAAGAATACGCGGGCGCAATTGCCGACTATACTAAAGCTGAGCAGTTGGGCGTAGCTGACAAAAAACTATATGTGCAACGTGCTAATTCGCGTTTCCGCAAAGAAGACTATGCGGGTGCGATTGCCGACTACGACAAAGCCGTTTCGTTGGGTGTGTCTGAGGCTTTAATTTATAACAATAGAGGCAAAGCCAAACAATTGACTTCCAACGCACAAGGCGCACTCGAAGACTATACGCAGGCCATCGCCCTCGATGCTGCCTACCTGAAAGCCTACGAAAACAGAGGTTTTTTGCGCTACGACCAAAAAGACTACGCAGGTGCCATCGCGGATTTGGATAAACTTACCGACAAAAACAAAAAGCTTTATGTTACGCGCGGTTTGGCCAAATACCAAACCAAAGATTACAATGGAGCCATTGCCGATTTGGGCGAAGCCGAAAAAGCAGGCGCAACGGACAAAGAAGTTTATTTGGCCAAAGGTTTGAGTTTGTTTGAATTGAAAAATTATGCGGAAGCCGAAACAGAATTGGCTAAAGCCATAGAAGCGGGCGAGAAAAGCCAAAATGTATTTGAGCATTTGGCCGACGCACGTTTTGAGCAAAACAAATACAAATCGGCGGAAGCGGCTTATACACAAGCCATTGGCGCGGGTTTGCAAACGGCACACGTTTTTGAACGTAGAGGCAAATCGCGTTACGAGCAAAAAAATTATACGGAAGCCATCGCCGATTATTCCAAAGCCATCGAGTTGGGCACGAGCAACAAAGAAGTGTATTACGACAGAGGCATGGCGCGTTATTCGCTCAAAGATTACGCGGGTGCGATTGCCGACTACGACAAAGCCGTTTCGTTGGGTGTGTCCGAAGCGTTGGTTTTTTATAACAGAGGCAAAGCCAAACAACAAACAGGCAATCCGCAAGGCGCGTTGGAAGATTACACCAAAGCCATCGGCCTTGATGCCAATTATTCGGAAGCCTACGAAAGCAGAGGTTATTTGCGTTATGACCAAAAAGACTATGCAGGTGCTATCACGGATTTAGATAAACTTACCGACAAAAACAAAAAGTTGTATGCTACGCGCGGTTTGTCCAAATTCCAAACCAAAGATTACGCGGGTGCTATTGCCGATTTGGGCGAAGCCGAAAAAGCAGGCGCAACGGATAAAGAAGTGTATTTGGCTAAAGGTTTGAGTTTGTTTGAATTGAAAAATTATGCCGAAGCCGAAACCGAATTAGCCAAAGCCATAGAAGCGGGCGAAAAAAGCCAAAAAGTGTTTGAACATTTGGCAGATGCACGTTTTGAGCAAAATAAATACAAGTTGGCGGAAGCGGCTTATACACAAGCTATTGGCGCAGGTTTGCAAACGGCACACGTTTTTGAACGCAGAGGCAAGTCGCGTTTTGAACAAAAAAACTACGCAGATGCCAACGCGGATTTGAGTAAAGCCATTGAATTGGGGGCTAATGAAGCTGATGTTTATTACGATAGAGGCATGGCGCGTTATGCCCTGAAAGACTACAAAGGTGCTGCCGCCGACTTCGAGAAAGCTAAAGGCTTGGGCAGTAGCGACGTGGATTTGCATACCAAATTGGCTTTGTCGTATTGCGAACTGAAACAGTACGCGGCGGCTCTGCCCGAATTGACCAAAGCCATTTCGTTGGGTGCAACTGAGCCACGCATTTACAAACAACGTGCGACGGCTTCTTTCGACCAAAAAGATTATACCAATGCCATTGCTGACCTGAACAAAGCAGCCGAGTTGGGCGACAGTTCGCGCAGTGTCTCGCTGATGCGTGGTTTGAGTTATTATCACCTCAACAAACACGACGAAGCCGAAAGAGATTTGAGTCAAGCCATCGCACGCGGCGAAAAATCAACGGAAGTGTACGCGCATTTGGGTTATTCGCGCTACGCACTTAAAAATTATACGGGCGCAATCGCGGCGTTTGATTTGGCTGTGCCAAAACCTGTTGCTGCTCCAGCCGCCGCTAAAGTTCCAGCCAAAGGCGCGAAACCTGCGGCCAGTGCTGCCGCCGACGTGCCAGCGCAAGTATATGAGCAACGCGGCCAAGCCAAATTTTTTACCAAAGATTATGCGGGAGCTATCGCCGACCTTACCAAAGCCATCGGCAAAGGCGTAAGCAACACGGAAGCGTTCTACAATCGTGGTATGGCGCGTTATGAGCAAAAAGACTTCAAAGGTGCGGTAGCCGATTTGGAAAAAGCCAAAAGTATGGGAAGTTCGGATTTGGACTTGCATACGCGTTTGGCCGTGTCGTATTGTGAGTTAAAACAGTTTACGGCAGCGTTGCCAGATTTGGACAAAGCCATTTCGTTGGGCGCAACCGACCCCAAACTTTTCTATCATCGCGGCAATGAGTTGGTAGCACAAAAGCAATACGCCAAAGCCATCGAGGATTTGAACAAAGCCGTAACGGGTGGTATCAGCGACGTAACCGTACATTACAATCGTGGTTTGGCTTTGTATGAGCAACAAGACTACAAAAATGCGGTTACGGATTTGGAGTTGGCTAAGAAAATGGGCAAAAATTCAAAGGCCTTGTATGCCATGCTTGGCGATGCCGCTTTTGAGTTGGAAGAATACGAACAGGCACTTTCTGCCCTCAAACAAGCCCAAAAATTAGGCGCGACCGACAAAGAAACAACCTACAAAATCGGTATTTCGGAATTTGAAACGCAAGCGTATGCGGCTGCTATCCAGACGCTTACCAAAGCACAACAAGCAGGCGTAAGCGAACAGCGACTTTTGTTTGCCAAAGGCTCGGCCAAATATTTTACCAAAGATTACAAAGGCGCGTTGGTGGATTTGAACAAAGTAACAGAAGCCGACTACAAAACCGATGAGTTTTACGCCAACAGAGGTTCTGCCAAATATTTGACCAAAGACTACAAAGGTGCAATCGAAGATTTGAGCATTGCGGCCAAGACGAAAGACAAAAACGGCGAAGTGTTTTTCTTTTTGGGTAATTCGCATTTCCAACAAAAAGATTACAAAGCAACCATCACGAACTTAGAGAAAGCCAAAGAATTAGGCCGTACCGACCGCGATTTGTTCGAGCATTTGGGCTTGGCGCAATACGAAGAAAAAGACTATACTGCCGCCATTGAAAACCTAAAAGCCGCCAAAGAAAAAGGCTCGCAATCGGTGAGAATGTATGCGAGTTTGGGTAACGCGCAAGCCGAGAAAGAAGACTTTGCGGCGGCTTTGCCAAACCTGAATCAGGCCGTTACGTTGGGTTCTAAAGACAAGTTAGTTTTCTTGAACAGAGGTAACGCCCGTTATAATCAAAAGGACTACAAAAACTCTATTACGGATTATTCGCAAGCCATCACGTTGGGCGTAAACACTGCGCAAGTGTATAATTTGCGTGGTAAGGCACGTTTCAAAACCACCGACAACGTGGGCGCATTGGCCGATTTTAACAAAGCCTTAAGCCTTGACAACAAATTGCCAGATGCTTACGCAAACAGAGGTTTTATTAAGTGGGTGCAAAAAGATTACAAAGCTGCTGCCGACGATGCGACCAAAGCTATTGATTTGGGGGCACAAGACCCGTTGGCGTATTATGTGCGTGGTAATGCCCGCTATGAGTTGAAAGACTACAAAGGCGCAACCGAAGATTTGGTAAAAGTAACGCCAGCCGACAACATAAACGAAAAGATTTCTTTCTCGAATTTGGGTAATGCTTACTTTGAGTTGAAAGACTACACCGCCGCCAACACGGCACTTTCCAAAGCCGTAGAGTTGGGCGTAAGTGATGTAAAAGTGTTAGGCAACAGAGGCGAGAGCCGCTATATGCTCAAAGACTACGAAGCGGCTATCACGGATTTTAATAAAGTGATTGCACAAGAACCCAAAAACGCACGTGCTTTGCATTTGCGCGGTCAGTCTAAGTTTGTGAAAAATGATTTCGCGGGTGCGGTGGCAGACCTGACAGAAGCCGAAGCCGCAGGCGTGAAAGTCGTAGAACTTTACACTAACAGAGGTATTGCGCAATACGAAACCAAAAATTATGCCTCCTCGCTCACGGATTTGAACAAAGCCATTGATTTGGGTAATAATACCGATGCTATTTATTTCCATAGAGGTAACGCCAAGTTCCGTACCAACGACTTGACGGGTGCGGTGGCCGACTACGACAAGGCGCAACAAATGGGCTATCAAAGTGCTATTTTGTTTAATAACAGAGGTAAGGCAAAGCAATTGCAAAACTTGTTCCCTGCTTCTATTGCCGACTTTGACGAGGCACTGAAACTTGACCCGAAATACATCAAAGCGTTTAGCAACAGGGCGTTGTCTCGTTTCAAAACTGCCGATTACAGAGGCGCACTCACAGACCTGACGACAGCTTTGCAGTATTCGCCAAACGACGAAGACTTGAATGTTTTGGCGGGTCGTTCGCATTTGGAATTGAAAGAATACCGCGAATCTGTGCCGTATTTGACTAAAGTAGTGGACAAAGGCACGAAAGACGAAAACGTGTATTTCTATCGTGGTACGGCGTATTTGAACATGAAAGAATACCAAGTTTCGGCCAAAGATTTGAACAAAGCCATCGAAATGGGCTTGAATACGGGACCAGTATTTGCCAACAGGGGAGAGGCTCGTTTTGCGTTGAAAGACACGACGGGTTCACTCGCCGACCTTACCAAGGCGACGACGCTTTCGCCAGAAGATGCGCAACTTTTCGACCGCAAAGGTTTGATTTTGCAAATGATAAGCCGCCACAAAGACGCGATTGAGGATTTCAGCAAATCAGTTTCGTTGGCTCTGGACGTGCCAGCCGCTTACGGCCACAGAGGTACTTCCAAACTCGCCCTCAAAGAATACGAACCAGCTATCGTGGATTTCGACAAGGCTACGGGTTTGGGTTCTAAAGAAAAATTGGTGTTGTTTGGGCGCGGCAAAGCCAAGTATTTGCTCGGCAACAATGCGGGTGCGGTAGCCGATTTTGACCAAGCCATTGCCGCGGATTCGGCTTATGTTCAGGCTTATACGTTTAGAGGAATGGCCAAAACCAACCTTAAACAGTACCGCGATGCCGTTGCAGATTTTAACAAAGCCTTGAGTTTTAACCCTAAAAATGGCGAAGCGTATTCGGGCTTGGCCAATGCGTATTTGGTGCAAGAAGATTACGAAAAAGCCATCAGTAATTTTGATTTGGCTATTGTGAACAAGTTCACGGACAAGAAAACCTATTTCGGTAGTGCCTTGGCCTTGTATAGATTGCAGAGCTACGCGGAAGCGGTAAAAGATTTTGATGAGGTACTGAAGAAAGATAGCAAAGACACGGCAGCGTATTATTATCGTGCGTCGGCCTACATTGAGCTTGACAAATTTGATGATGCTATCGCGGATTTGAGCGATTACATCAAACTTTCGCCAAAATCTATCAGAGGTTATTTGCAACGCGGCCAAGCGCGTATCGGTTTGGAAGACCACGAAGGCGCAATCACGGATTACAACAAAGCCGCTGAAATAGAACCAAATAACGCCAATATTTACTATTACAGAGCTTTAGCCAAAGCCTCGTTGAAAGACACTACGGACGCGGGCGTGAAAAGTTCTTTTGCGGATTTTGATAAAGCGATTCAGCTTAACCCGAACTTTGCGGAAGCCTACACCAGCCGCGCCAACATGAAGTTGCAACTCGATGAGCCAGACCTCGTAGGCGCGTGCCAAGACTGGGACAAAGCCGTGAAACTCGGCAACAACTCGGCCAGAGAAATGTTGCGCCAGTATTGTAAATAATGAATCAAACAATTTCTGAATTTTAATAACAAAAAAGCTCCTGCAAAAACGACTTGCAGGAGCTTTTTTATGGAATAATTTTTGGGTTTAAAAACTAACAGCCAACGCCGTTGTAAGGGCTACGTTACTTTTTTTGTAAGAATTATCTTGCTGAAAAATAGCGTTTTTGGCCGAAAACAAACGCGCTTCGCTTCGCCAAACAATGTTACTACTAAACTTGTAATCAAAGTTGGCCGAGTAGCTCCAAACCTGAAATTTTTGCGCAGGCGCGTAACCCACAATTACGTGGTTGGGGTCGGCGTAATATTCCGCGCGAGCAGCAAGGCTGTGTTTTGGTGTGGGGTTGTATTGCAAAATGGCTACTGGCGAATACCAATTGTTGTACTGGCTGCTGCCTTTGCTTTTTTGTTGCCAACCAATATCAAAACCCGTAATAAGATTTAGCTTGCTGTGCAGGGCAAAAATGCCGTAGAAGTTATGAAAATAACGCATTTGGCGCAGGCTGTCGGGCTGGTCGTTGCCGACGAACGAACTACTATTGAGCGTAATTTTATCGTTGGGTTTGTAAATGAGTTGATGGCCAAAGGCGGGTGTATTGTTGCCGTCGGGTCGGCGGATACGTTGCCAGCCGTTCAGGTATAAGCCGCTAAGGGTCAATTTTTTATTATCGGAAACGTACGTGATTTTCGCGCCGCTTTCGTAGTATGGCGAATTTTCGGCCAAAAGGCTACGCGTAAGCGTTGGGCAGTCTTTCCCGATGGCACTTTCAAAGCCGATATGCGAACCAAAAACGCCCGCATCTACCCAAATATCTTTGCTTTTGGAAAGGCGCACGCCTGCATTAGCTTCAAAAATATGCTGCATAATGCTTTGTTCGGCAGCAAGATTGGCTGCCGCGTAAGTACCTGCCATCAATGCCAAATTGGCTCTTACGTTGGCTTGCTGGTAAGCAGCTTTTACGAATCCTAAATTCAGGTTTACTTCGTTGTGCCGATTGTAGGAATACAAGAAATTGGGGCGGGTGTGGTCGGAGGGTTTGCCGAAATCATAGTTATAATATAACTCGGCATAGCCACTGATACTAAGCGGATTGACGATACTATCTTGTTGGGCAAAGGCTTTGGGCGCAAGGCAGAATATGCCCAAAGCGAGTATAATTTTTTTCATTTTGTAGAAGAAATAAAACGTTTGAAAGCACTGCTCGGACGCGCGTCTTGCGGTGGCGGCTCAAAAGTACAACTTCGCTTATTCTGCTATCTACAAAAGCCGTAAAGATTTTATAAAAATAAAAAAGCCTCCACAAAATTGCGGAGGCTTTACTTACACTATGTGGACGCGTAGGGAGTCGAACCCCAAACCTTCTGATCCGTAGTCAGATGCTCTATCCAATTGAGCTACGTGTCCATTTATTAAGACCGTTTTTAAAAATTACTTTTGATTAGAAAGTAAAAACTGGCCGCTTCTGACCAGTTTTGTTGTGTGGACGCGTAGGGAGTCGAACCCCAAACCTTCTGATCCGTAGTCAGATGCTCTATCCAATTGAGCTACGTGTCCTTTAAATTGGTTCGCAAAAGTAGAGGTTTAAAACCGAAATGTCAAGTATTAGGTCTTATTTTCTTTCTTTTAAACCAATTTATTTTTATAAGTTACTGATTTTTAAATCAAAACAGATTAAACTTTTTTGGCAGGATAGCCAAAAACAGTGCTTCCTGCGGCCACACTTTCCACCACCACAGAGCCTGCGCCCACGCGTGCGTTTTTGCCAACGGTTACACCTGCCACAATTACGACACCCGCCCCGATGAAAACGCCATCTTCGACGGTTGCGCCGCTGCCTACGATGCTACCTGCCCCGATTTGCACGAAATCGCCTACTTTGGCATCATAATCTATGAGTGCTTTGGCGTGTACTACACAATGACTGCCCAATCTGGCGTTAGTGTTAAGTACCGCGCCTGCTGCCAACAAATTGCCGTGTCCCATTTGTGCCATTGGCGAGACAAAAGTAGCAGGGTGAACGGCATTGACTGGCTGAATGTGTCGGCGTTCGTGAAGCATTTCTACCAACGATTTGCGCAATTGCGTTTCGTCGGTGGCTACGAAAGCCTCGCATTTTTTGCCAATAAGTTTGAGGTAACGTTCGTCGTCGGTGTTGCCCATCACAGCCACCGAGCCTATTTCCTGATTGTGTAGTTTTTCGTCGTCTTCCAAAAAGCCATAAACCACCACGTCATTGCTTTCAAAAATATCCAAAGCAACTGCGCCTAAGCCTTTTGCACCAAAAATAATAACTGGATTTTCCATTTTAAATATTGTATTTATTTTATTTTAAGAAATACACTTGCCACAAAAGTAGCGTTTTTCGGCTAACAAATGCGTAAGGCTTTTGTTCCAAATAGACATTTAGATTTTTACAGCTTTCGGATTCTCTAAAAATTTATACCTTTGCTTTCCTTTTATGACCTTTTCTTCATGTTTATGACTATACTAACTCGCTTTTTCGGATTTATTGCTTTTGTAATGCTGTTAGGGGTGGCGGCTTGTTCCACAGATTTTGATGTGAATGCCCCTTATACAGAAAAAACCGTCATCTATGGCCTTTTGGATGCGGCTGATTCCGTGCAAACAGTGCGGATTATGAAGACTTATTTGAATAACAATGGCCAAAATGCTTATGACGTGGCCAAAAACCCAGATTCTAGCCTTTACGCTGATGGCGTTTTGAGGGTGGATTTGTACTTGGTGAATCCCAATTCCAAACAAGAAATATGGAAAGATAGTTTGCATCGTGTGGTATTGTCGGAGGCGCGTGAGAACAGCGGCGATTTCTTTACAACGCCTAACGTTGTTTATCAAACCTCCAAAGGATTTACACTACAAACAAGCTATTTGAATGCTCCTGCTATTTACAAAATAAAAGTAACTAATAAGCGAACAGGTCATGAAGCTACGGCACAAACCGAGGTTTTAGGTGATTTTTCGATGGATGAAACGATTTCCTTTTCGACGGAAAGACCTGCTGTTTATTTTACTCGCGTAAAACCTATCTATGCCTATAGTGTGGATATTATTTCTGATTTTATAGAAACAACCAACGGTGTTGAAAAGCCATTTAGCAACATCTGGGGGGCAAAACTCTATCAGCAAGCCAAAGTTGCCTATAACGCGCAGGAAGGCGGACGTTTGAGTTCGGGGCTGGATTATCTTGATTTTTTGTTAGCAAATATAGATAGGTCTGGCGACCAACCGACTACCAAACGTAATTATGTGAGGGTAACCTATAGAGTGAGGGTAATCAATCAAGAGTTTGCTAATTATTTGTCTGTGAGCGGCAACTTTTTTGACCTTACTCAAAGCCAACCGACTATGACTAATGTAACGGGAGGCTTAGGAATATTCTCTTCTCGTTATACGAAGATACACACGATTTTGCCATCAAAAATTACTATTTCGTCGCTGCTCAGAAATCCTGCGAGTCAATATAATGTCTTAAAAATTCAGTAGTTTTTTGTTAAATTTTTTTATGGATAATAATACTCCCAAACAGAAAAAAGTATATATGCAACCCAATCAGTATTTGGGTGGCTCAATGCGCATAGAACCAGGCATTCGTACAAAAAAATATCAATTACCAACACAGCTTTTTATTTCGATGGGCATGAAAAGTGCCATTACTAAATATTGGTGGGCATTTGGCGTGCCATTGGCCATGATGTTGGTTGCTGCGTTTTTTGGATTAAATGTCTTTTTATGGACTGCCGCAGCCGCTGTTTTACTGACGGTTATATACATTCTTTTCTGGTGGATTCAGTTTTATGGCGCAACACAATTGCCGCAAAGTAAACCCATGTTTGAAAAGTTGGTTTATGAATTCAAAAATGACCATGTTCTAATTAAAAAAAGTGCAGAATCGCAGGAAGCAATGGTGTTGAATTGGGAACAAATTTTAGCTGTAGAAAAAACACCAGATGCGTATATTTTACGCATGGAAAAATTTCAGTTTTTACATTTGCCTTATACTATTTTTCTTTCTGACCGTGATTTGAAACTGGTAGAAACGCTTTTCCGTAGAAAAAAAGTATTACCTGAAGCCTAAAATATTTTTCATAAATATAAACGCTAACATCTTGTTTTGTTAGCGTTTTTTATGTGTTCTTTTTTGAATAAAAATGCAAGATAAATTAAAGCAATTGTGGTTAAAACTCAGGAACTCTGATACGATATTCCAAACGGTTTTGGGCTATAGTTTGCGTATGGCAGGCATATTTTTGAGTTTTATTTTTACCAAAGTTGTTATTGCTGTTTATGGAATAGATACTTGGGGACGGTTTTCCTTGTCGTTTACATATCTTTTTTTGCTAACAGTGCTTACAAAGGCAGGATTTGATATGGCTCTCATGCGTTTTGCTTCGCAATGGCAGCATAAGGATTTACGTGTTTTGAGAGGTATTTATATCCAAAGTTTACGTTTTGTTTTGCCTATAGGTTTGTTTCTTTCTTTGAGTTTATTTTTTTGTGCAGATACGCTGGCTTTTTGGCTAAAAAAACCTGAAATGAGCAGTGATTTTCGCTGGGTTTCGTTGGGTATTTTACCATTTTCATTGATTACTGTTCATTCTGAAGGTCTTCGCGGATTGCACCAAGTTACGTTTTATAATTTTGCCCAAACCGTTGGTAATTTCCTGATTACGTTGCTTTTATTGCCTATTTTTTATTATTTTTTAGGAAACGAAACGCAGCCAATAAATATTTTTGTATTAGGCATAACTCTTGTTAGTTTACTAACGGCTTGGCAATGGCTAAAGAGCATAGAAATACGCGAAAAAGCAGTTCATTATTTTAAGTTTTCGCAAATTAAGGAAGTTGCAATGCCCATGTTTTTAAGCAATATTATTTTTGTTGCAATGGGGTATTTAGATGTATTTATCCTTGGTTTTTATTCTCCGGAAGCTGAAATAGGAGGGTATAGTGTTGCTTCTAAATTATCAAATGTTCTTACGATTCCTTTGTTTGCTGTAAGTGGTTTTGTTGCGCCTAAAATTACAGCTTTTTATAACCAGCATCAAATAAAAGAACTCCAACAATTGCTTCTAAATTCATCTAAAATAGTAGCAGTTACTATTATTCCTATTTTTATTTTTATCGCTGCTTTTCCTATGTTTTTATTGGGCTTATTAGGAATAAATGACTCACAAAGTGCAGAAGTGATGATTATTATTGCAATGGGTTATTGTTTTAATGCGTTGGCTGGCTCTACGGATATTACGCTACAAATGACTGGAAATGAAAAGGTGTTTAGAAATATAGCCATGTTTTCTATTGCTATTAACTTGATTTTAAATTTTATCCTTATTCCTATTTATGGGACAATTGGCGCGGCGTACTCTAACTTAGTAACGGTTGTACTTTGGAATTTATTAAGTATTGTTTACGCGCGCAAGAAAGTAGGTGTAGATACGTCATTTATAGGATATTACATACATAATTTAATTAAGTAGATGCAAAAAGAAATAACATTACAATATACGCCCGCGCTCGACTCCTTGCGTGCATGGGCTGTGTTAATAGTTATTTTTGAGCATTATTTTCAAAATTTATTGCCAACCTATTGGCATTTTTTTTCTTTCGGGGGCTTAGGTGTTGGTATATTTTTTACATTAAGTGGCTTTTTAATTACAACAATACTGTTACAAGAAAGGCAACAAGTAGGTTTATTTATCGAAAAAATAAAGAAATTTTATTTTCGTCGATTTCTACGATTATTTCCTATTTATTATCTTACTATTTTGGTTGCTATTTTGTTTTTTCCTATTCTGAATGTACAGGAAAATATATGGTATTATCTTACTTATACCACTAATCTTATAATATTTAAGACAAATTATTGGGGGAAAGTTGGTCATTTTTGGTCTTTAGCAGTCGAAGAACAATTTTATATTGTATGGCCATTTTTTGTGCTTTTATCAAATAATAAATGGCTGAAAAATATAATAATAAGCTGTATTATAGTAGGAGTTATTTGTAAAATATACTATGGATTTATTTATGGAGGTACTGGGAAATTGTACTGGATTCTCACTCCATTTAATCTCGATTTACTTGGTATTGGTGCGCTGTTTGCTTGGTTAAGGGTTTACAAGCCTACTATTTGGACAAAAGTGGTAACATTGCCCAATAAGATTTTTCTTTTGTGTGGTGTGTTTTTATGTTTGATTATTATTGAGTATATGCTTGTAAATCATAGTATTGCTTGTTTTGTTTTGTCTTATTTATTTATTGCATCCATTGCGATTATTTGGATTTTGATAGCATTATCCAATGCTACATGGCCTCTTTTTTTGCATAATAAAGTGTTACAGTTTCTTGGACGTGTTAGTTACGGAATGTATTTATATCACCTGCCTATCATGGGTTTATGGGGATTTAATAGTACATGGTTTAAAGCAAAAGGCATTGATTTTCAGTTTGTTTATGTCTTTGATAATGCTTTTGTTGCGGCCTTTTGTTGTTTACTGACAACCTTTGTTGTTTCTTTGTTTTCATATTGGCTGTTGGAGTTGCCAATAAATAGGCTCAAACAGCGTTTGTAAGTCAAATATATTATTTACTATTTTATTAAATGACTCAGCTTAATAAATTTATACTTAGTTTATATATTATATTTTCCACCTTTATGACTTGGTTGGCATTTAGTGGTTGGTTGAGGTTTCCTATTATTTTCTTATTATTAAGTTTTGTTATTACTATACCATTCCTTGTTTATTCGATACTTTATAATCCTAAATCTATCATTAAAAACGATGAAGATTGGTTGCTGATTTTAATGTTACTATTTGTGATAGTATCATTTTTTCGAAGCCCAATGAATAGCCAAAATTTTAACCATACACTTTCTTTTGTTTTTGTTTTTGTAATTTATCTAATTTATTTTAAATATGCAGTTATTCGGTATAAAATACCGAATATGTATATTTTTAAAATGATATTTTATGCTTCAACTTTAGCTAATGTTATTATTATTGTTGAGTGGGTTTTGCTAAATAAGTTTAATATTATTATTAGAAACTTTTTTATAATTGCAGATAATACTTACACAATGATTTATTATCCATTTTTATTTTTTAAATCGGTTGGAGGTACTTGTGAAGAACCAAGTACTATGGCTTTAAATATGAATATATTGTTTCCATTTGGCTTATATTATGTATATAATGAGCATAAAAAATGGGTTTTTCTTTATGCTTTTTTATATATAACGGCATTGTTTTTTACAGCCTCTGCGGGAGGAATAGGTTTTTTATTAATCGCTTGTGCTGTAACAATATTATTTGAAGCAAATACAAAATCTATTATAAGATTACTAGGTATTGCTATAATATTTGCTATAATTTTTTATATTGTGTATTTATATCTTCCTATTGATGCACAAAAATCTTTTGAGGCTTTTTATGAATTGATTTCCTCTAAAATAACACTAAATGCAGATTCGGCAGATATGAGAACTGCTGCTTGGAGTCATGCTATTTATGATTGGTTAGATTCTCCTTTGTTAGGAAAGGGAATTGCTTATGGAAAGGTTGCTTATTTTGGTTTCAGCTATCAAAGTGTTTATTTTCAGGTGTTGGCTGAGACTGGCATTATATCTCTTTTGTTACTTTTAGGTTTCTTCGTTATAATTACACTTCGGATTTTAAAATTGAAGCAACCTATTCGACGTTTTGCTTTAATAGGCTTTTTTGCGGGAGTATTTCATTTGCTAATTACAGATACGTATTATCATGTTTGTTTGTGGATTGTAATTGCATTGATTCAGATTGTATATTATAGAGAAAAAACAGAGCAAAGTATATGAAAATCTGTCATATTATAACAACTTTGGGTATTGGTGGAGCTGAAAAATTATTATTATACTTAGCGAAAGAACAGTCACTGAGCCATGAAATTCATATTATCTATTTAAAAAACTATGATGGATTAGTTGATAAATTTCCTAAAAATGTTAGGATATACCATATCCCAAATGATTGGAAAGCATTTTATAAAATAAGAAGAATAATTAAAAATATAAATCCCCATGTCTTACATTCTCACTTAGGGCATGCTGATTGGTTTAGCTGGGTTTCGACAATTGGCTTACCTGTAAAAAAAATAGCTACAATTCATAGCACTGGTTTTAAATGGAATAAAACTGATTTGCTTATTAGTTTATTCTATCGTATTTTTCTATATACTATTGCTAAAAAAGCGATACTTGTTTGTGTGTCGAGCACTGTTGCAAATTTTGTTAAATCTAATTTTGGGCTACCTGATTCTCGAATATATATTATCCCTAACGGGGTTCCAGATATTATTCCTAGAACTAAAGCAGAACAACAACAAATTAGAAGATCAATAAATATAGCTGACGATGATTTTATTATCATTTTTGTTGGTAGGCTTCAGTATCCAAAGTCTGTGCATACTCTCGTAGATGCAATGTCTCTTATTACTGATAATAAGCTAAAATGTATATTGGTTGGTGATGGAAATTTGAGAAATGAATTAGAGCTTCAAGTAGAAAAACTGTTACTAAGCGATCGTGTCTTTTTTTTAGGAAAACAAGATCAACCAGATGCGTATATTGATATTGCCAATGTTTTGGTTTTACCGTCAGTTTTTGAAGGCCAACCATTGGTTTTATTGGAGGCATTTAGGGCTGGTTTGCCCGTTATTACTACCGAATTAGACACACTTAAAGAAGTAGTAACAGAACGGTATAATGGACTATTTTTTGAACCTGAAAACCCGCAGGAATTAGCCGCAAGTATTCTTGAATTTGTGGAAAATCCATTGCTCAGAGAGCAAATGAGCATAAATGCAAGAAACACTTTTGTTGAAAAATATGATATAAAAAAATACGTTACTCGTTTAGAGGAAATATATGAATCAAAATAAACCTTTAACCGTATTGCATATTACAGAGCCTTTTGGTGGTGGAACGATTAGTGTAATTAATCATTTGGTAAATAATCTCTCTCAACATCAGCATATTATATTTCATGGTGAACAACGGCCTGATGGCAGTGTAGAGGATGTAAAAAAAAGATTTCCAGAAAGTACTAAATTTTATATTTGGAAATATGCACAGCGAGAAATTAGCCTATTTAACGATATTATAGCTTTAGTTTTATTGTTAAAATTTATTAGAAAAACACCTCATGATGTATTACATTTACATGCTTCTAAAGCTGGTTTTTTGGGTCGTATTGTAGCTTGGATACTTGGAGAAAAAAAAGTAATTTATACTTCACATGGTGCGGCATTTATAATGCAAGATATTTCAGAATTTAAGCGTAAAATGTATATTTTTTTGGAATCATTTGCTACTAAATTAGGTGGAATATCTGTGTGTTGTTCCGATTCTGAATTGCATGAATTTCAAAAATATAGAATACCTGCAATCTGTATCTATAATGGCACTAATATTAAGAATAATTTTGAATTAAAAAATAAATTAGAAATAACAAATAGTTTAAATATAATTACGACAGGAAGAATTACTATACCTAAAAATCCAATGCTGTTTAATAAAATAGCAGAACATTTTATAAACAATAATAATGTAAAATTTATTTGGGTTGGTGATGGAGAGTTAAGAGAATATCTTACTAGTGAAAATATAGAAATTACAGGTTGGAAATCTAAAAAAGAAGTAGATTCTTTATTGGGTACTGCAAATCTATACCTTTCTACTTCTTTATGGGAAGGCTTGCCTCTTTCAGTATTAGAAGCTATGAATTTAGGATTGCCATTATTGTTATCTAATTGTATGGGAAATAAAGATTTGGTAATAGACGGCCAAAATGGATTTTCTTTTAATGATTCGGAACAAGCTATTGATAAGATAAAATTTTTTATTCAAAATAAAACTTCTCTATATGATATGGGATTAATGTCTCGTCAGACTTGCGAAAGAAAATTTGATATTATTAAAATATGCAGTGCTTATAATGAGTTGTATTATCAAAAAATATTAAATGAATGAAACAGTTATTGATAATAGATAAAATACAATATTGGCTACTATTAATAGTTGCTTTTACTATTCCATTGCCCAAAACCATTGCAATTAATAGTATATCTATTGTCTTATTAGTAATATCTGTTCTTATAATTTCTATAATAAATAAAAGTATTAAGCCTTTTTTGAATAAAAATGTATTGATATTATTGATTATTTTCTTGATTTATTTAATATCTGGGTTGTGGTCTGAGGATAAGAAATTGTTCTTATTTGAAATAGAAAAAAAATTATCATTATTCTTTTTCCCTATTATTTTTTCGTCTTTGTCCTTGTCTTATGATAAAGTAATAGGTGTATTGAAATCATGGATTTTAGGAACATCTCTATTGCTATCAATCTGTTTGTTTAATTTAGCAAGAAATTATTTTAATTTAGAATTACATACCTATTATCCAGATTATTATGTAGGTGAAGGGCTTGTATTTCAAACGGGATTACATAGAGTTTATATAGCTCATCACTTTATTTTTACTATCATTATATTGTTTACCACGCCAGTATTTAAAAATTATATAAGATATATATTAGGCACTGTGTTTTTAATTTTTACACTAATGCTTAGTTCTCGAATTACGATAATATCAATTCCTTTGATATTATTTATTTACATCACTTATTTGGTTTACTGTAAAAAAATATCGTACAAAATAGTTGCCTTATTGATAGTTGCCTTATTTACATTAGTAGCTACTATAATATTTGTTCCAAAAGTCAATTTTATGATAAGGCAGGTGTTGATTACAAGCCAGTATGACGATGTAAAAAATGTAAATGAGGCTAATGGTGTTCATGTTCGTTATTTGATATGGAAGGGGGCCAAACAAGCGATAGAAGAATCTCCGTTTATTGGATATGGGGTTGGTGATAGTCAAAAAGTACTTAATCAAAAATATAATGATATCGGATTTGATTTAGCAATAAAAAACCCGTACAATGCGCATAATCAATACATACAAACGTGTTTGGATACAGGATTTATTGGTTTATTTACTTTTATTGCAATACTTGCATATTTATTGGTTTTTGCGTTCAAAAAACAAGATGACTTATATTTGATTTTTTTACTAATTTTTTTATTCGGATTTTTTACGGAAAATATATTATCTAATCAAAAAGGCGTTGTATTTTTCGCCTTTTTCAACTCGATGTTTTACCTATTTAATGATATCCCAAAAAGATATGGAGCAAAATAATAATTATTCTAATTTAGTAACAGATGATGTTTCTTTAACCCAGATATTAAAGGCGGTATTTAGCTTTGTTGGAAATAATATTAAATACTTAATTATTTCAGTCGTAATAGGCGCTTTATTAGGTTTTATTTATTTTAATACAGCTAAGTATTCTTATGAGAGTAGCATGACTGCTTATGCAAATCACTTGAAAGATATTCAGGTAAAAAGCATAATAGGAGATTTGAATCAAATGCAACAAAATGCAGATTATGAATCGTTTGCTAAAGCATTAAATATTCCTATTAGTACTGCCACCAAAATTAATTCTCTTAACGTTTCTATCAATGCTGAAATTGAAAAAGATAAAGACGAGGATGATGCAAAAAAAGGAAACAATTTTAAAATTACTGCGACAGTATTTAATAACGATGTTTTGGATACGCTGCAAAATGCAATAGGTTTATATTTGGCCAATAATCCTCATGCAAAAATGCTCAAAGAAATGAATGATTCTACTGCATGGCGCGAGATTAGAGAAATAGAAAATGAAATAGCGCATTTGAATGCACTTAAAGTGGATGTGGACAATCAAATTCGCAATGGGAAAAATGTACAAATTATTGAGCCTACATCCGTTGGTATAAAAATATTAGAACTGAAAGTTAAAATTCAGGCTCTTAAAAATGGGTTAGTCTTTAATCAGAGAGAAATGATTGTGCTTCAGCCATTTGTGCCATTCAAAAAACAAGCTTCTCCACGCCTGATTAAATCACTTATTTCTGGTATATCTATTGGTCTGATTTTAGGGCTTATTCTTGCTTTAATTCAACAGGCAAGAGCGAAAGCATAAAGGAACTTAACTCTTTATTTTGTAGTTAGCTGTTTATATTCCTATTTTTGATTCACTTGATTTACGCAACGTAATTTTAACCAAATATGTCTGCCGAAAAAATTAAACTTGATTCTATCGAGGAGGCTATCGCGGCCATCAAACGCGGTGAAGTAATTGTGGTGGTTGATGACGAAGACCGCGAAAATGAAGGCGATTTTATCTGTGCTGCCGAAACGGTTACACCTGAAATCATCAATTTTATGTCCAAAGAAGGACGTGGGTTGGTGTGTGCGCCACTCATCGAAAGCCGTTGCGAACAACTTGGCCTTGATCTAATGGTCGGCAACAATACCTCTTTGCATGCCACACCTTTTACGGTTTCTGTGGATTTGCTGGGGCATGGCTGCACGACTGGTATTTCGGCTTTCGACCGCGCCAAAACGATTCAGGCTCTTGTAAACCCTGAAACGAATCCCGAAGAATTGGGCAGACCTGGCCATATTTTCCCGCTCAAAGCCCGTACAGGTGGCGTGTTGCGCCGCTCTGGACACACGGAAGCTGCCATTGATTTTGCTCGTTTGGCTGGCTTGGCTCCTGCTGGCGTGTTGGTGGAAATTATGTCCGAAGATGGCAGCATGGCACGTTTGCCAGAGTTGCGCCAAGTGGCAGACAAATTTAACCTGAAATTGGTTTCGATTCGCGACCTTATTGCATATCGTATTAGTAAAGAGACACTTATCCAGCGCGAAATTGGTGTACAAATGCCAACGGCTTGGGGTAATTTTGACCTGATTGCCTACAAACAACTCAATACAGGCGAGACGCATTTGGCTTTGGTAAAAGGCACTTGGGAGGCCGACGAACCTGTTTTGGTACGTGTGCACTCTTCTTGCATGACAGGCGATATTTTTGGTTCGTGCCGTTGCGACTGTGGTGAGCAGCTACACGCCGCCATGGAGTTGGTAGAGAAAGAAGGCAAAGGCCTGATCCTTTACATGAACCAAGAGGGACGCGGGATCGGACTTTTGAATAAATTAAAAGCTTACAAATTGCAGGAGCAAGGCCGCGACACGGTACAAGCCAACATCGAATTGGGCTTTGCCATGGACGAACGCGACTACGGCGTAGGTGCGCAAATTCTCCGCGATTTGAATATTTCTAAAATTCGTTTGATTTCTAATAACCCTAAAAAGCGTGTCGGCTTGATGGGCTATGGCCTTGAAATAGTGGACAATGTATCTATTGAAATCAAACCAAATCCACATAACGAAAAGTATTTGCTCACCAAGCGCGATAAAATGGGGCACACTATTCTCAAATAAAATTTTACTTTTGTTTGAATAATAGAAAAAAAATAACATTGCTTTGACATGAAAAAAACAACTTGGTTTTGGCCTTTGTATGTGTTGGTATTGGCTGTTTTGTGTAGTGCTGATACTGTGAATTTAGTCCCGACGGTGATTGCCAGTACAATTAAAATATCTGTCCCTCAGACTTTTAATTTGGTTTCGGGAAATGCAGATGGCGTAAGCTCAGGCTTTTCTATCAAAAAACCGACGGCCAATAATTTAGCGACTTATCAGGACAAACGTACACAAGCAGACTTTTCCGTGTCTCAAACGCCAACGCCTTGGAGTGATAAGGATGTAGAGATGTTGCGCGATTTTTATAGAGCCAATATCAAAGCACTTTATACAAATGTAGTGTTTAGCAAAGATGCTGTGGAGAAAATAAACAAAAAGCAGTTTGCGGTATTTGAGTTTATGTCGGAGGTAGCCGAAAAGGACAAACCGACTATCAAAAAATACACCTACATTCAATATACGGTGCGCAAACAAAAAGTGTATGTATTTAATTTTACGTGTTCGGAACGCGACCGCGCTTTGTGGCAGCCGTCCGTAAACGAAATGATGCACACGGTTAAGTTCTAAAACTATCCTTTCCCTTATATTGATGATGCGCCCCTCTGCTTCTTTTGAAGTTGGGGGCGTTTTTTTGTTCTTTTTGGTAAAAATAAAATCCTTTTTTGCTTTTTTCTGCTAAGTTTGCGTTCAATCCGCTATTTGTTGGGCGGAGGGAAATTTTTATAAAAAAACGCTACCTTTGGGCAGCAACTAATTTTAAATCAAGTTGTTATGATTAAAATTACACTCCCCGACGGCTCCGTACGTGAGTTCGAATCGGGAATTTCGGGCTACGATGTGGCTCTCAGTATCAGCGAAGGGCTGGCACGTAACGTGTTGGCTGCCAAAGTAAATGGCCAAGTTGTAGATGCTTCGCGCCCCATTACGCAAGATGCTACTGTTCAGCTTCTTACGTGGAACGACCAAGAAGGTAAAGCTGTGTTCTGGCACTCGTCGGCGCACTTGATGGCCGAAGCCTTAGAAGCACTTTTTCCAAATGTAAAATTCGGGATTGGGCCTGCGCTCGAAAATGGTTATTACTACGACGTGGACTTGGGCGGACGTTCTTTCTCCCAAGACGATTTTGAAGCCGTAGAAGCCAAAATGTTGGAGTTGGCACGCGCCAAAAGCGAGTATGTACGCAAGGAAGTGCCTAAGCAAGAGGCAATTGCTTACTTCACTGAAAAAGGCGACGAGTACAAACTGGATTTGATAGACGGTTTGGAAGATGGTCAAATTACTTTTTACTCACAAGGCAACTTCACGGATTTGTGTCGTGGGCCACACATTCCGAACACGAGTTTCATCAAGGCTGTAAAGCTCATGAACGTGGCGGGTGCGTATTGGCGCGGCGACCAAAACAATAAACAACTTACGCGTATCTACGGCATTACTTTCCCGAAAGACAAAGAATTGAAGGAATATTTGATGCTGTTGGAAGAAGCCAAAAAACGCGACCATCGCAAACTCGGCAAGGAATTGGAACTTTTCACGTTCTCCGAAAAAGTGGGTATGGGTTTGCCGCTTTGGTTGCCGAAAGGAACGACTTTGCGCGAACGCTTGGAGCAATTTTTGCGTAAAGCACAAGTGAAAGCAGGTTATTCGCCTGTCGTAACACCGCACATCGGTAGCAAAGAATTGTATGTAACTTCTGGTCATTACGAAAAATATGGCGCGGATTCGTTCCAACCCATCAAAACGCCCGACGCGACAGAGGAGTTTTTGTTAAAACCAATGAACTGCCCGCATCACTGCGAAATTTATAAATCAAAACCACGTTCGTACAAGGATTTGCCTTTGCGTTTGGCCGAATTTGGTACGGTATATCGCTACGAGCAAAGCGGTGAGCTTCATGGGCTTACACGCGTGCGCGGCTTTACGCAGGACGATGCGCATATTTTCTGCCGCAACGACCAAGTAAAAGAAGAATTTATTAAGGTAATTGATTTGGTGTTGTATGTGTTCAATGCGTTAGGCTTTACGGACTATACTGCCCAAATTTCGCTTCGCGACCCCGAAAACAAAGCTAAATACATTGGTGCTGACGAAGATTGGGAAAAAGCGGAAGCGGCGATTATCGAATCGGCACACGAAAAAGGTTTGCGTACTGTTACGGAATTGGGCGAGGCGGCATTTTATGGCCCTAAACTTGATTTCATGGTAAAAGATGCGTTGGGTCGTAAGTGGCAATTGGGTACGATACAGGTTGATTACCAATTACCTGAGCGTTTTAAACTCGAATACACTGGCGCAGACAACCAAAAACACCGCCCTGTAATGATTCACCGTGCGCCATTCGGCTCGCTGGAACGTTTTGTGGCTGTGTTGATAGAACACTGTGCGGGTAACTTCCCATTGTGGCTTGCGCCTGACCAAATCGCGGTATTGCCGATTTCGGAGAAATACGCCGACTACGCGCATGAGCTACACGCTCGCCTGATGGAAAGTGATATTCGTGGTATTATGGACAATCGCGACGAGAAAATCGGTCGTAAAATCCGTGATGCGGAAGTTCACAAAATTCCGTTTATGCTTATCGTGGGCGAAAAAGAAGCCGCTGAAGGTCTTGTTTCGGTTCGCAAGCACGGACACGGCGACTTGGGCAGCATGACCATCGACGAGTTTGAGGCTTTCTTCAAAAAAGAAACAGCCGAAAGTTTGGCACAAAATACCGTAGCCAAGCACTAATTCGGGTTTTCGTATAAAAAAGCGAGTGGGGTTAAAAGCTGAATTTCAGCTTTTAACCCCACTCGCTTTTTTATGGTTGTTAGTTTATTGTGTTGGTTTTCTGCCTTTGATTTTGATGCGTGTTGCCCAACCCTGAGCCGAAAGCCATTCGTGTTCATAAGTTCCGTAAACGTAGTTTCTCAAATTCTCTTGGAAGACTACAACCGTATCGCCAGCTTCTAATTTAGTCCAGTCCTTCATCGAAAATTTGATGCCTTTTTCTTGCAAAAGCATTACATAAAACAAATTTTGAGCATTATATCCTTCATACAAAAGGTAGTCGTTATTACACTCAATTTTTCCGCTGGCGGCATCTTGCAAATAGTGACTTAGTGTGTAGTCGTAGTAATAAGGTGGTTCGTCTTTGCTTTGTGTTTTCTTGAAAATTTTGTGATAAGGTGTAAAGAATAAGAAAATAAGTAAAGCTAATGGTGCACTATTGTACGACAGATATTGACCCACAATTTTCATGTCTCTTACCAAATCAAACAAAAAGTTGATACACACGCCAATCAGAATCGCCAAAAATGGATAAAGTGGCAAATCATACCATTCTAATTTGGTGCTGGCACTGGAAATTATTGCAAAAAATACGACAGCCAGCAAGGTAGAATATTGAGCTATTTTGCGCAAACGCTCATTTTTGAGATAAAACCCAAGTATTGCCCCACAAGGCACAAGCAAGTACCACGCTGTAAGCTGAAAATCAATGAAATTGTTGTAATAATATTGAACGGGTTGTTTATGGTCTTCTATGGTATTGGCATAACGCCCACCAAGTTCATTTACCCAAACAGCTTTTAAATAACCATGATTTTGAGATTCGCGGAGTAGATAATATCCGCCTGCAAAAATGGCGACAATGGCCAAGCCTGCGTAAGTATGTGGATTTTTCAGCAAAGCCAATAATTTTTTCTGATACAAAGCGTATAGCACCAACGCAGGGCCAAACATTAAGCCCGTTACGCTTTTGGTAAGAATAGCCAGCGTTACACAAATGAAAAAAGCGTAATAATATTTGGTTTGATTGTTTTCAAGAAAAATATAAAATAAAAAACAAAAGGCTGTGGTAAAGAGTGTTAGCATCGAGTCGTAGTCTCCTGTGCGCGTTCCGTGTACTTCGATGTAGCCGTTACAGGTTACCAAAACCATGACCACAATGAAACCCAATCTAAAGCTTTTCAGATAATGCACGCAGATATACAAAAGCAAACAGCAAGTAAGCAATGCCGCAATAGCCGAAGGCAGGCGAAAAGCTGCTTCGCTTACGCCAAATAGTTTCATAGACAAAACTTCGCACCAAATAGTAAGCGGTGGTTTGGTGTTCCACATATCGGGTTGGCCTTCGTAATGCGTAACAATGTAACTACCGTCTTTGTACATTTCAAAGGCATTTACGGCAAGTCTTGCTTCGTCCCAAATGCGAATTGGTAGAAAACCCAAACGGCCAAAAATGGGAAAGTAGATAAGTACAGCTAAAATTAGGTATTTGTAATATTTTTTGAGAATATCAGAAAGGTTAATTGTTCTTTCGGGAACGGTCATAATGTTTAAAAGTTAGATTGTTTTGTAAAAATACCAACAAATATGCAGTGTTTATATCGTATTTACAATTAGAAAATTTTGGGCTGTAAAACAAAAGAGTAGCCTCCGAAAAAGCTACTCTTTTGTTCATTTTGTCAAATGTTTCAGCGAATTATAAATTTCCTCTCAAAGCCTGTTCGCGTTCGATAGATTCAAACAAAGCCTTAAAGTTGCCTTTGCCGAACGAACGTGCGCCTCTGCGTTGGATTATTTCATAGAAAAGTGTTGGGCGGTCTTCTACGGGTTTGGTGAAAATCTGCAACAAATACCCTTCTTCGTCTTTGTCCACCAAAATATTAAGGTCGCGAATGGCGGCAATATCTTCGGCAATATCGCCAACACGTTCCAACAAGTCTTCGTAATAAGTGCTTGGTACGTGCAAAAACTCAACCCCTCTGCGGCGAAGTTCGGCTACCGTGTGCAAAATGTTATCAGTTTCGATGGCGATGTGTTGCACGCCTGCGCCGTGATAGAAGTCCAAATATTCTTCGATTTGCGATTTCTTTTTGCCTTCGGCTGGCTCATTGATTGGGAATTTGATGTAGCCGTTTCCGTTCGACACTACTTTGGACATCAAGGCACTGTATTCCGTAGAAATGTCCGTGTCGTCGAAAGTAAGCAGCAATTTAAAGCCCATTACATTTTCATAAAAATCAACCCATTGGTTCATTTCACCCCAACCCACATTGCCGACACAGTGGTCTATGTGCTTGAAACCCACAGGCGTAACAGGCATTGGGCTTTGTGCTGGGCGGAAGTTTGGCAAAAATACACCGTTGTAGTTTTTGCGTTCAACGAAAGTATGGACAGTTTCGCCATAGGTGGCAATGGAAGCGATTTTAACTTCGCCGTGTTCGTCGCGGTACGTGGTAGGCTCTTGTACGGCCACTGCGCCACGTTTCACGGTTTCATTAAAAGATTTTTCGGCATCGTCCACCCACAGAGCCAATACTTTCACGCCGTCGCCGTGCAACTGTACGTGTTTGGCGATGGCAGAGTCGGGGAGGAGTGAAGTCGTGAGCACCAAACGCACTTTGTTTTGTTTGAGCACGTAAGAGGCGCGGTCGCGCACGCCAGTTTCTGGGCCTGCGTAGGCCACCAACTCAAAACCAAAAGCAGTTTGGTAATAGTAGGCCGATTGTTTGGCGTTGCCTACATAAAATTCTACATAATCAGTGCCATTGATGGGCAAAAAATCCGTTTCGGTGCTGGCCACTGGTGAGGTCAAGGTGGTGTTCATGGTTTTAATAAATAGTTGATAAATAATATTTTAGCAGCCAAAAAAAAGACTGACTTCTTAGAGCAAAGCTATAAAAAATCAGTCAGAATGTTGGGCTATTTTCTTCAAAATTCCAAACAATTATACTTTGTCGAAGCTGCCAAGCGACTCGCGCACCCAGTCAGGGATTTCGATGGTACTACGCGTTTTCATGTCAAACATAATTTGCGTGGTGCTGCCTGTGGCGTGCAGAATGGTTTGGTCGCCTTTGCGGGACGTGATGGCATATTCCAACACAAAACTTTTGCCGCCCAACTTAGCCGTGCGAATATTAACGCGCGGGTCTTGTGCTGTCAGGAGCATTTCTTTTTGGAAATCTACGTGTACGTTGGCAATCAAAAACATATCTTTTTGCCAATTCCATTCGGGGCAAGCCTTCAGCATAAAATGGCCTCTGCCTATCTCGAAATACGTTACATAGAGGGCGTTGTTTACGTGTCCCAGCGCGTCCAAATCGTTCCAACGCATTTGGATTGGGTGGCTGAAATTGAATTTTTCTAATTCCATACTGATTGATTTTTTTATAGTTTTAAAAATGTTGAAGCAATCAAAACGCTGCAAAATAACGTTTTTTCTCACATTTTCATAAAAAAGCGGCAACCTGACGGCTGCCGCTTTGTAAACGAATAATTTGTAATTTTTAAAGTATCCAGCGCAAAAGCAAAAACAACGTTCCCGACAACAAAATCGAAACAGGCAATGTAAGCAACCACGCCAACAAAATGTTTTTGATAGTGCCTGCCTGCAAGTTTTTGATGCCTTTGCTGGCTACCATGCTACCCGCAATCCCCGACGAAAGTACGTGCGTGGTACTTACTGGTAAGCTAAATTTCGTGGCTAAAGATACGGTCAGGGCGGCCACCATTTCCGCCGACGCGCCTTGCGCGTAGGTGAGATGTTGCTTGCCGATTTTCTCGCCGATAGTCGTAACAATGCGTTTCCAACCAATCATCGTGCCCAAGCCCAACGAAAGCGAAATCATGCCCAATACCCACAGCGGCGAGTAATCCGTATAAGAACGAATGTTTTCGTCCGCTACTTTGTCTTTGCTCAAGGCCAATTCTTTGAGCGTGTTGCGGTCGGCTTCGGTCAGCAATAAATTTTCGCTGCCCAATAGCTTTTCAATGTTTTTACTAATCACCAAAATATCTTTGCGCACTCTGAAATTGCCTTTGTTGTTCGGGTCGGCTTTGGCCGTTTTGGCAGCTCCCGAACTCACGTAGGTTTTCAAATCGGCGGTTTTTTCTTGGATTTGCTCCAATTGGATTTTTTCGGAATACGAAAGTTTCGTCGAATCAATTTTATTGACCACCAACTCAATTTTTTGGAGCGAAGGCATAATGTTATTGATGTCTTTTTCCGAATTAAGCGCGAAATGCACAGGCAAAATCCCAATCAGAATGAGCATGACCAACCCAACACCTTTTTGGCCGTCGTTGGAGCCGTGCGAGAAACTCACGCCCGTACAAGTCAGAATCAGGATGATTCGCACCCACATTGGCGGGGCTTTGGTTTTGTGTGGTTCTTTGAAAATTTCGGGCTGACTTACCACTCTTTTCAAGAAAAACATCAAAAACACGGTCATACTAAACCCGAAAATAGGCGAAAGCAATAGCGAAAAACCAATTTCTTCAGCTTTTTTCCAATTCACCGCCGCGCCAGACACGTTGTCGGGGAGCAAAGAAAAGGCCAAGCCTACACCCAAAATAGAACCAATCAGCGTGTGCGAACTTGAACTCGGAAGGCCGTAATACCACGTTCCTACGTTCCAAATAATGGCACTGAGCAGCAAAGCCAACACCATCGCGATACTGTGATAAATATTTTGGTCAATCAATGATTCTACGGGAAGCAAATTCACGATTCCCATCGCCACCCCAATACCACCTGCAAATACACCCAAAAAATTGCAAAAACCTGACCAAACTACTGCGTGCCAAGGCTTTAGGGAATTAGTATAAATTACAGTTGCTACGGCGTTGGCTGTGTCGTGAAATCCGTTTACAAATTCGAAGGCGCAAGCGGCCAACAGACAAACGATAAGCAGAATAAAAAGTCCAGCTTCTAATCCAAACATATACAGGTTACTTTAATTTTGGGCTCAAAGGTAGATTTTCTTTCAGAGGCAAATGTTAAGGCAGTATTATTATTATTTGTGTAATGCGTTAAGCAAATAACGAAAGTGTTGTATTATTCTAAAATAACACTTTTAAAGTTTAATAAAATTTCAGTTTTTAACTATTTAAAGAGATAATTTGATAGGAATTGAAAAGACAAAACCTTATAGGTTTCAAAATCCTATAAGGTTTAAGATAGATAATTTTTAATTTTGGCGTGAATTTCTGTTTACTTAGAAAGCACATCGGCGATTTCGGGTGTTTTGTCGAATACGCTTTTGGCATACGGACACAACGGAATGATTTTGAGGCCTTTTTCGCGGGCAAACGCCACGGCGGCCATCACCAGTTTGCGGCCTACGCCTTGCCCGTTAAACTGCGGTTCTACTTCCGTGTGGTCAATAATGAATTTGTCCGAACCAGCCCAAGAGTAGGTCATGCGGCCTGCGGTTTGGTCGTTTTCGGTGGCTTTGAAAAAGCCTTTGCTTTCGCGGTCAAATTGTTCGATGGTCATGGCGTTTTGGTTTTATGCTTCGGTGTTTATTTGGATAGTTCCTTGCAAAATTTTGTGTGTGGGGCAGGCGTTGGCCACCGCCACAAGGCGCGTATGTTGTGCTTCGTCCAAAGGATTTTGAAACGTAATGATGCGCGTAAAAATCGTCGGGTTGCGTTCGTCCGAAAGACTTACTTGCACGTCAATTTCGCCAGTATTCCAGTTTTTGCGCTCGGCGTACATTCGTAACGTGATGGCCGTACAAGAAGCTAACGCACTGGCCAACAGTTCGTAAGGCGTAAAGCCTAAATCTTCGCCGCCCAACGCTTTGGGTTCGTCGGCAATCAACGTATTGGTTTCGGTGCTAATGACGGTTTTATAATTTTGCTCGTTTATTCGAGCGGTTACAGTGGGCATAACAAATTAGAATTTGGGTTGAGGAAGCGGCGTAAACTCAGTTTCACCGTCGATTTTCGGGAAAGTTTGGTTCGCCCAATCTTGTTTGGCTTTATCCAAACGCTCTTTGCTGGACGATACAAAATTCCAATAAATAAAACGCTCTTCGGGAAATGGCTCGCCACCAAAAATATAAACGGTGCTGTTTTCGCTCATTTCAAATTCACAAAGTTTGGCATTTTGCGACACCAAAATTTGCTTAGTGCCGTAGGTGTTGCCTTCGTCCGTAATGCTGCCTTCCAACACGTACAAGGCACTTTCGCCGTACAACTCTTTGCCCAATGGCACTTTGGTAGCGGCTTTGTTTTTTATTTCGATAAAATATAAAGGGCTATGCACAGGCACTGGCGATTTTCTGCCGAAAGCCTCGCCCGCAATGAGTCGTATTTGTAAGCCATTTTCTTCCCAAACTGGGATTTGTTCTTGCGCAATGTGCGTAAACGACGGTTCGATTTCTTCCAAATGCTTGGGCAAAGCCACCCAAATTTGCAAGCCATGCAGGTTTTTGGACGAATGGCGCAAGCGTTCGGGCGTGCGTTCGGAATGCACAACGCCGCTGCCCGCCGTCATCCAATTGACGGCACCAGGTTGTATTTCGATGGCCGAACCCACGCTGTCGCGGTGCATAATCGCGCCTTCAAACAAAAAAGTAAGCGTGGACAAACCAATATGCGGATGCGGCAGCACGTCCAAATTTTGCAAGTCGCTGAGCTTGGCTGGCCCCATGTGGTCTATAAAAACAAAAGGCCCAACGGCGCGTTTTTGTCTAAAAGGCAGCAGCCGACCAACCATAAAATTGCCGATGTTGGCGGCGCGTTCTTCGATGATAAGGTCAATATTTGACATTTTGGGTAGCTGATTTAATGTTTCTGATTGCCTAAAGTTACTGGTTCGCGGCAAAAGTTGGTTGGTTTTTTCTCTGAAAATTTAACTAAATCTTTCTCGCGGTCTGTGTCTTTCCCACGGGCTGTGTCCTCACAGCCCGTAAGTGTGCGTGCAGGTGGCTTGTGCTTGTGTCTTCACAAACCACGGAGAAAATGTAATGAGTTGCTTTATTTTGAAATCGCAAAGCCTTTAGGCTTGGTATCTTTGTAGCCAATGAATATTGCATAAAATAAACGCCGTAGGCTTGACATCTTCCCCACAGCCCGTAAGTCTGTGTGCAGGTGGCTTGTGAAGACACAAGCCACGGAGAGTTTTTTTCTCTGAAAATCTAACCAAATCTATAAAATTTCATTTGCTCAAAAATTAGAGCGTCATGGGGACTTCCATGAGCAAAACGCGGCTGTGCGACATGGTTTTAACACTTACCTTGTCGGTGTTCCAAAGGCCGAAACCATCTCTTTTGGTGAGTTTTTGGCCGTTTACTTCTATTTCGCCATCCAACACGAACAAATAAACGCCATTGTTGCGGTCTTTGAGTTTGTAGGAGGTGTTGATGTGCTGGTCAAATTTGCCCAAATGAAACCATGCGTTTTGGTGTATCCATACGCCTTGGTCGTTGGGGCTGGGGGAAAGTACCTGATAAAAAGCGTTTTTCTTTTCTACACTTCGGATAGAAATTTGGTCGTAACGCGGCTGTACGTTGCTTTTGTTGGGGAACACCCAAATTTGCAAAAACTTCACGTCTTTGTCTTGGTTTTTGTTGTATTCACTGTGGTAAATGCCTGTTCCTGCGCTCATTACCTGCACGTCACCTTCTTTGATAATGGCCGTGTTGCCCATGCTGTCTTTGTGTTCCAAATCGCCTTCGAGCGGAATGGAAACAATTTCCATATTGTCGTGTGGGTGTGTGCTAAATCCCATTCCTGCCGAAACTACATCGTCGTTGAGTACGCGCAACACGCCAAAGTGCATACGGTCGGGGTTGTAGTAGTTGGCAAAGCTAAAGGAATGGTGCGTGTTGAGCCAACCGTGGTCGGCATGGCCGCGCGTGGTGGCTTTGTGCAACACGGTGTTGAGGGTGCGTTCTTCTTTGTTGGGCAAATGATTGAACCCCAAAATTTCGAGTTCTTTTAACTCGTCAATGTCGTTTTGGATAACGCCAGCCACTGCGCCAGAACTTGCAAAAATGCCTGCGCCTAACAATCCTTTTTTTATAAAATCTTTTCTGTTCATGTTCGTAATTGTGTTTTTGAATCCATACAAATTTCCGAACAAAACCCCAGCAAAAGAATATAAAAAGGCGGAAATAGCTTATTAAAATCCGATGTTTTCGCGCTTGAACGCTGAGGGCGCAACGCCTGTCGCATTTTTGAAGAAAGCACTAAAGTTGGCAGGTTCGGAAAATCCGAGTTGATAGGCAATTTCTTTGTTGGAAAGTTCCGTGAAATACAATAGATGTTTGGCCGCCACGATGATGCGGCTCTGAATGTAGTCTTTGGCAGTTTTGCCTGTCTGATTTTTAACCAAGCGATTTAGGTAATCGGGCGTAATGAACAGTTGCGCGGCGTATTGCTGCGTAGTGTGCCATTGGCTATAATGCTCGTTTACAAGATTTTTGAAATTTTGGAAAATGGTATTGCCGCCCGAATGTTGTTGCGTGGGCAAGTCCAGCGAGCAGGCATTGTGGCAGCGTACCAACAACAATTTTATCAGTGCTCCCAACGCCTCCGACCTGAATTTGAAATGCGGTTGGTGGTGTATCTGGTACATTTCGTTGGCGTAATGTTGCGTGATGGCCATGTCCGTTTCCGAGAGCGTGAGGGGAGGCGTTTCGCCAAAATCCCGAAAAAGATTTAAGTTTTCTATAAAATCAATCGGGATATTGTTGTGAGCCAAAAACGAAGCCGAAAAAACAATGGCATAACCCAACGATTTTTCATGCTCAATTACCTGATGAACCTGCCCCGGTGCTACAAAATACGCGCAATGGCTTTGTAGTGGATATTCATTAAAATCAACCAAATGCCTGCCGTTGGCAAAACGCGTGAGCAACAGCGTGTAATAATTGTGTCGGTGCGGCACGTCGGGCTGCCCGTTGCGTTTGTCATAGATGTCTTCCATTCGGGAAATACCAAACGTGAGGTTTTCGTTTGTTGGATGAACGGAATTGTAGATTTTCAGCGGCATGGTATTCTCCATCACTTCTTTTTTAGTGTGGTGAATATAGCCCCAAAATGATTTGAACCCAATAAAAAAGCGCGTCTTTGTGAAGAGAAGACGCGCTTTAACAATATTTTTTAGCCCAAAAGACTAAGTAAGCATACCGCCATCTACTTGCAACACTTGGCCTGTCATGTAGCTGGAAAGGTCAGAAGCCAAGAAAACGGCTGCGTTGGCTACTTCGTCGGCAGCACCTGCGCGTTTCATTGGGATAGAATCTGCCCAACCTTGTACTACTTTCTCGTCAAGTTCGCCAGTCATTTCTGTTTCGATGAAACCTGGTGCAATGGCGTTAGAACGAATATTTCTTGAACCCAATTCTAAGGCTACGGATTTGGTAAAGCCCACGATACCCGCTTTAGAAGCGGAGTAGTTGGCTTGGCCTGCGTTGCCGCGAAGACCTACCACCGACGTAATATTGATAATTGAGCCGTATTTTTGTTTCATTAGTTGGCGTGTGGCCGCTTTGGTAAGGTTGAACACCGATTTTAGGTTGATGTTGATTACCGCGTCCCATTGCTCTTCGCTCATGCGCATCAGCAAGCCGTCTTTGGTAATACCTGCGTTGTTGATGAGTGCGTCAATTGTTCCGAAATCAGCCAAAAATTGCGTCATTAGTTCGTCGGCGGCTTTGAAATCCGAAGCGTCCGAGCGGTAACCTTTTGCTTTTACGCCCAAAGCCTGCAATTCAGCTTCTAAGGCTTGGCCTTTTTCTACACTCGACAAATAAGTAAAGCCTACGTTGGCACCTTGTTTGGCAAACGCCAAAGCCATCGCACGGCCTATTCCTTTGGAAGCACCCGTAATCAGCGCATTTTTTCCTTCTAAAAGTTTCATCTTTGGAAATGTGAGATATGTAATTGTAATAAAAGAAGCCGCAAATATAATTTCTTGGCCAACGGATATGCAAATCCTTGCAGCCTTATATTGCTACTGATTTGTAAAGACTGGCCAACACCTCTACGGCGCGGTCAATTTCTTCTACGGTGTTGTATTTGCTAAACGAAAAACGAACTGCGGCGCGTTCGGGAGCTGCGCCAATCGCGCCCAACACGTGCGAACCGATATTCGAACCACTACTGCACGCGCTGCCGCCCGAAGCAGATATTTTGTTTATGTCCAAATTGAAAAGCAACATATCGTTGGCTTCGTGTGCGGGAAGGCTCACGTTCAGGACGGTGTACAAACTGTCTTCCAACGACTCCGAATCGCCGTTAAAGCGCACATCTTCAATGCTTTCGCGCAATTTGGCAATCATACGCGCCTTCAGCCCGATGATGTGTTGTTGGTGTTCGGTCATGTCGGCGTAAGCAATTTCGAGAGCTTTGGCAAGGCCAATAATACTGGCTACATTTTCCGTTCCGCCGCGCATATTGCGTTCTTGTGCGCCGCCATGAATGAACGGCTCTATTTTGATTCGATTATTTACATACAAAAATCCAACACCTTTCGGGCCATGAAATTTGTGCGCCGAACCCACCAAAAAATCTACTGGCAACTCCTTAAGATTGTGGCGAAAATGCCCCATGGTTTGTACCGTGTCCGTATGGTAAATCGCGCCATATTGACGACACAACACCCCGATTTCTTCGATGTCGTTTACGGTGGCTATCTCGTTGTTGGCGTGCATGAGCGAAACAAAGGCTTTGGGATGGTCTTTGAGCCATTGCTCCAAAAACGCCATGTCAATATGTCCTTTTTCGTCCAAAGGAATAAGCGTAAGTTCGATTTCGCCATGTTTGGCCAATACCTCCAACGTATGCAAAACGGCATGATGTTCGGCGGGGCTGGTAAGTGCGTGTTTGATGTTATAGGTACGAATCGCGCCTACGATGGCCGTGTTGTCGGCTTCTGTTCCACCCGACGTAAAGAAAATTTCGGCAGGTGAGGTGTTCAGTAAAGTAGCGATTGTTTTGCGTGCTTTTTCGATGGCCGCCCGAACCTCTCGCCCGTGCGAGTGAATCGAGGACGGATTTCCAAAAATTTCCTTCAAATAAGGAGTCATAGCCTCAAAAACAGCAGGCTCTAACGGAGTAGTGGCGGCATTGTCAAGATATACACGCATAATTTATGAAAAAGTAAAAAATGAGCTTTCTAACAGATGATAAAATAAGAATTTCGCAAAGTTCGGCAAATGCCCTACCAAATGCAAATGTTTTTTCTATGTGATAATCAGGCCAGTGCGCGATAAGTTTTCGGCCTGCAAACCCAAACACTCGGATTTGTGTTGTAGCTTTGTGGTATCAAATTTTACTAAAAAAATAATATAAAAATATGTTTACAGGAATTGTAGAGGCGTGCGGACGTGTGGAAAACATAGTGGCCGAAGGTACAAATCTTTCGTTTGAAATTAGCTCGCCTATTTCGGCAGAACTCAAAATTGACCAAAGTGTTTCGCACAATGGCGTTTGCCTGACGGTAACGGCCTGCAATGCCCAATCGCATTGGGTGACGGCGGTGGCCGAGACACTTACCAAAACAAACTTAGGAGATTTGACGGTAGGAAATTCCGTAAATTTAGAACGCTGTATGCCTGCCAATGGGCGTTTTGATGGCCACATTGTGCAAGGCCACGTGGACCAGACGGGCGTTTGTACCAAAGTGCAACAATTGGACGGAAGTTGGCTTTTTGACTTCGAATACGATGCCACGCTGGGCAATTTTACGGTAGAAAAAGGCTCGATTTGCATTAACGGCGTGAGTCTTACCGTGTTCAATAGCCAAGCGGGAAGTTTCCGCGTAACGATTATTCCGTACACTTACGAACATACCACGTTTGCCAACTTGCGCGAAGGCCAACGCGTAAACCTCGAATTTGATGTGGTGGGCAAATATATGCGTGCTTTATGGCAACAAAGCGGCTATGCAGCCATGCCGAAACTATAAGATTTTCAATAACTTGTGTATTTAAAATATAATTTCATTCATTTGGTGTATAGCAAGCTACCAAACCTTGCCGTACTTTTACAAAGCATAAAGTTTACCTCTTTTACTTTGTAATTAGTTACACACCATTAAAACAACAATATACCCATGCAAACCATTCGTATCGGACTTGTAGAAGATAATGCTGCGCTGCGGCGGTCTTTTATCGAAAATATACAGTATTTTGAGCAAGTGAAATTAGTGTTGGTGGCGGTGAATGGCCTTGATTTTTTGAAAAAAATACAAGAAATGCCAGTGGCCGAACGCCCTCAAATCGTACTGACAGATATAGAAATGGACGGCATGGACGGCATCCAGACCGTAGCGCAAGGACATGAGCAATATCCTGAAATTCAGTTTATTATGCTCACCGTGTTTGACAATGACGAAAAAATATTTGAGTCGATACAGGCGGGCGCAATGGGCTATATGCTCAAAGACGAGCACCCCGAAAAAATAGTAGAAGCCATCGAAGACGTGGCGCAAGGTGGCGCACCGATGTCGCCGTCTATTGCGCGTCGTGCCCTGCAACTGCTGCGCAACGCCAAAGCTCCTGCGCCTCAAACCGTTCCGAGTGGCTCGGCCACAACGCCCGTAGAAGATTTGCTTTCGCGCCGCGAGCTGGAAATAATGGAAATGATAGTAGAAGGGCTTACTTATCAGCAAATTGCCGAAAAAACGTTTATCAGCCCGCACACGGTACGCACGCACATTCAGCATATTTACGAAAAGTTGCACGTACACTCGAAAGCCGCCATTATTCATATGGCCATCGAAAAAAAATGGTTTGGGTTCAAAAATCGTTAAAAAATCACCTGTATTATATAATCACGCAGCGGCGGCGGCCTAAAGGCCGCCGCTTTTTTGTTTTGGATGGAAATAATGGCTTTATTGAGATAGATGAACAGTAAAAGTGATTGACTTTATTATAAATTCTTTATTTTGTATATTAAACGTTTTTAAAATCTATATTATAGTAGCTTACATTGAGTTTTTTATAGTTAAAATTAATTTTTGATCTAAGTAATGATTCTAAATATCTCAACAACTCATAAACCTGCCACTGATTTAGGATATTTGTTACACAAACATCCTGATAAATTTCAGTCTGTAGAGTTGTCGGTAGGAAAAGCGCATATTTTTTATCCAGAAGTAGGCGAAGACAAAACTACAATCAGTTTATTATTGGATATAGACCCTATCGAGATGGTGCGTGGGGCTAAAAGTTTCGGTGGTGAAGGTTTTGCTTTAGGGCATTATGTAAATGATAGGCCTTATGTTGCATCTTCGTTTATGAGTGTGGCTTTGGCCAAAGCATTTTCGTCTGCTCTGAATGGCAGATGCAAAGACAAACCTGAATTGGTGGATACAAAGCTGCCGTTTGAAGTTATGATTGCGTCCTTGCCTGCACCCAAAGGCGGAGAGTCGTTAATCAGACGTTTTTTTGAACCGCTCGGCTATCAAGTGGAATTGACTAGGCACCAACTGGATAGTAAATTTCCTGAATGGGGAGACAGCAAGTATTTTACATTGAAATTAATCAACTACCTTACAACCAAAGAATTATTGTCGCATTTGTATGTGCTAATCCCGACATTAGACAACGACAAACATTATTTTGTAAGCCAAAATGAAATAGAAAAGTTGCTTGAAAAAGGCGGCAATTGGTTGAAAGAGCATCCTGAACGAGAACAAATTACGCGTCGTTATCTGATTAATCTGGGGTCGTTGTCAAGGCAGGCACTTACGCGCCTAAACGAAGGCGAGGCAGGCGAACAGATGCCCAGTGAGCAGAGCGAAAGAAGAGAAAGTTTGCATGACAAACGCCTCAATATTGTATTAGAAAAATTACTGGAATCAGAAGCAAGCAGCGTATTAGATTTGGGTTGTGGTGAAGGTAAGTTGATAAAACGTTTGCTGAAACATAAACAGTTTACGGAAATAGCGGGCATGGATGTGGCTTATAGTGAGCTATTAAAGGCTAAAGAGAATTTACATCTGGCTGAAATGTCGCCTAAACAAAAAGAAAGAATTCGACTATTTCAAGGCTCGCTTACTTACTATGACAAACGGTTGGAAGGTTTTGAGGCCGCCGCCGTAGTTGAAGTAATCGAACACATGGATTTGAATAGGTTAAAGTCATTTGAACGCGTATTGTTTGAGTTTGCCAAACCTAAAACCGTGATTCTGACCACCCCTAACAAGGAATATAATGTAACTTGGGAGAAAATGGGATTGGATGATATGAGGCACACAGACCACCGTTTCGAGTGGACACGGCAAGAATTTGCTGATTGGGCAAAAAATATTGCGAATAATTACAATTATGAGGTAGAAATTCTGCCTGTTGGTGAAGAAGAAGAAAATGTTGGAGCTCCAACACAAATGGCAATTTTTAAATATGGAAATTAAAATACCCGAGTTATCACTTGTTGTGTTGATTGGTGTGACTAGTTCTGGAAAAAGTAGTTTTGCCAACAAATATTTTAAAAACACAGAGATTATATCTTCGGACAGTTGTAGAGCACTTGTGTCGGACGATGAAAATAACCAAGAAGCGACCAAAGATGCGTTTGAAGTATTGCATTATATTGCCGCCAAGCGTCTAAAACGCGGCTTGCTAACCGTCATAGACGCAACAAATGTGCAACCAGAAGGCCGTAGTACTCTGATTGAATTGGCTAAAACCTATCATTGTTTGCCCGTGGCGATAGTCCTGAATTTGCCCGAAAAAGTATGTGAGCAACGTAACGCCAATAGAACCGACCGAAATTTGGCTAATTATGTGATTCATAAGCAAGTGCAGCACCTCAAAAAATCTCTCAAAGGTTTAAAATATGAAGGTTTTAGACATATTTATGTTTTGAATTCGGAAGAGGAAATTGCCGCAGTTGGTAGTATTCAGCGCGAAAAACTTTATAATAATAAAAAAGATGAAAAAGGTGCATTCGATATTATAGGGGATGTGCATGGTTGTTTTGAAGAATTAATAGAACTTTTGGCGCATTTGGGCTACCAAGTAAATCGTGTGGCCGCCGACGATATAAATTTTGGTTTTGAAGTCGTAGTACCAGCTAACCGCAAAGCGGTGTTTTTGGGTGATTTAGTGGATAGAGGTCCTGATTCGCCGAGTGTGTTACGCTTGGTTATGAGCATGGTCAATGCAGGAACTGCTTATTGTGTGGCAGGTAATCATGATCTTAAACTCCAAAAGTACCTGAATGGAAAGCAAGTACAATTAAATCATGGCTTGGAGCGAACCGTAGAGCAACTGGCTTCCGAAACCAACGAATTTAAAAGAAAAGTAGAGCAGTTTTTGTATGGTCTTGTCAGTCATTATGTTTTTGATGAAGGGAGGCTGGTGGTTGCTCACGCTGGAATCAGAGAAGAAATGCAAGGGCGAGGTTCTGGTGCGGTACGTTCGTTTTGTTTGTATGGTGAAACCACAGGAGAAATTGATGAGTTTGGCTTGCCTGTTCGCTACAATTGGGCAAAAGAATATAGAGGTAAAGCAAAAATAGTTTACGGGCATACACCTGTGCCCACACCCGAATGGTTCAACAATACCATTGACATCGACACTGGGTGCGTATTTGGCGGTAAACTAACAGCATTGCGGTATCCTGAGGAGGAAATGGTGTCTGTGAATGCTAAAATGATTTATCAGGAACCTATCAGACCTATAGCATATCAGCCTGAAGAACCTTCTCTTAACTCGCAACAGCTGTATGATGATTTGCTGGTGATAGATGATGTGATCGGAAAGCGTATTATTCAGGCACGATTGCGCAATAACATTACGATTAAAGAAGAAAACTCGATTGCTGCCCTTGAAGTAATGAGCAGATTTGCTATTAATCCAAAGTGGCTGATTTATTTGCCCCCAACCATGTCGCCATGTGCTACAAGCGAGGTTGCTGGTATTTTGGAGCATCCCGAACAAGCCTTAAACTACTACAAAAAACGTGGTGTAGGGACTGTCGTATGCGAAGAAAAGCATATGGGTTCAAGGGCTATTTTGGTTATTTGTAAAGATGAAAATACGGCCATTAATCGCTTTGGTATTCAAAATGAGGGAATTGGGGTGTGCTATACTCGAACAGGAAGAAATTTCTTTAATGATGCTGATTTGGAAAAAGAGTTTATCGAACGAATAAATCAGAGCCTAACTAAATCTAATTTTTGGGAAAAATTTAATACTGATTGGGTTTGTTTAGATGCGGAACTTATGCCTTGGTCTGCCAAAGCACAAGCACTCATTAAAGACCAGTATGCAGCAGTGGGTGCGGCTGCAAGTGGAGCATTGCCCGAAGTTGAAAAGGCTTTGGAATTATTTAGGCAAAGAGGTTTAGCCGAGGGTGCGCAAGATACTTTGGCCAAATTTTCAACCAAGGGAAAGGCCATTGCCAAATATATTGCAGCTTACCAGAATTATTGTTGGCCAATTCATTCGATTGAAGATTATAAACTGGCTCCATTTCATATTTTGGCCACTGAAGGGCAGGTGCATTTGGATAAAAGTCATCAATGGCACATGGAAAACATTGCCGAAATTTGTGAAGCCGATACCGCTATTTTATTAAAAACACCTTATCGGGTGGTCAATCTCAACGATAAACAAAGCTATGAGGAAGCTGTGAATTGGTGGTTTGAGCTTACGCAAAAATCGGGCGAGGGGATGGTCGTAAAGCCATTTAATTTTGTTGAGTACGACCATAAAGAACTGTTGCAACCTGCCGTTAAGTGTAGAGGTAGTGAATATTTGCGCATTATTTATGGGCCAGAATATGACGAGGCGCAACATCTTGAACGCTTGAAAAATAGAGGCTTGTCTCGAAAGCAATCATTGGCACTCCGAGAATTTGCTTTAGGTGTAGAAGCACTCGAACGGTTTGTAAGGAAAGAACCGTTGCGGTTAGTACATGAGTGCGTATTTGGGGTGTTGGCGTTAGAAAGTGAAGATATAGACCCCAGACTTTAATGTCAGAAATGATCTTCGAGTTATGTTCATTTTGATATAAGTAAAACATGTGGAGGGGCGGCCTAAAGGCCGCCCCTTTTTTACGCTAAAAACTAATTGCTTGGCAAGGCAACGGCTTTGCTCACATAATCCCAAACTACAATGCCCAGCGATACGGACACATTCAGCGAATGCTTTGTACCGAGTTGCGGAATTTCCAGACATAGGTTCGAGGCGGCTACGACCTCTTGCGCCACGCCGTCCACTTCATTGCCAAACACAAAAGCGTAGGACTGTTGAGGATTCGGGCTAAAATCTTGTAGCATGGTGCTGCCTTCGGCTTGTTCTATGCTAATGACTACAAAGCCTTCATTTTTAAGTTGTTGTACCAGTGTAAGCGTATCGGCGGCATGTTCCCAATTTACGGTTTGGTCTGCACCAAGTGCCGTTTTGGTAATTTCGCGGTGCGGTGGCGTGGCCGTAATGCCACACAAATAAATTTTGGAAACGGCGAAAGCGTCGGCGGTTCGGAAAGCAGAACCCACATTGTTCATACTACGCACATTGTCCAAGACCAACACGCAAGGGCTTTTGCCAGCTTGCGCAAATTCTTCGGGGCTGAGTCTGCCCAATTCTTCGTTTGCTAATTTTCTCAAAGTTCTGTTTGTTTTTGGTGGGGCAAAAATAGACAGAAGCAACCTTAAATTTGTAATGCTTTTGTGCTGAAATAGCGTATTGAATAAAAATTCGGAGAAAGGCGGCAAGTTTGGCCTGTAATTTGAGCGCGAAATACTACCTTTGCGCCACTGCAAAGCCCAAGCGGTTTTATTATGTTATTCAAAATGAAATATTTGCTATTGCTCGCCGCACTCTTCACGAGTGTTTCTTTACAAGCTACTAATTTTCTTATTGCTCCTGATTCGGCTGCAAATCAAATGGTTGCGGTAGCAGACAGCACCCCAGCCGCCAAAACGTCCTCCAATCTTCCTTCCCCCAAAAAAGCGGCCATCCTTTCGGCAGTGCTGCCAGGTTTGGGACAAGCCTACAACAAAAAATACTGGAAAATCCCGATTCTTTATACTGGTGGAGCAGTGTTAGGTTATTACATTGGGTTTAATAATCGTTATTATAAGCGTTTCAAAACGGCCATCAAACTGCGCACCGACGGCGATACGAATACTGTGGACGAATACGCTACCACTTATCCCAACGAAGCGCAATTGCGCACGGGGCGCGACTATTATCGCCGCAACCGCGATTTGCTCATTATCGTGAGTGCTTTTACTTACTTGCTCAATATTGCCGACGCGAGCGTAGATGCGCATTTGGCGGGGTTTAATGTTTCTGATGATTTGGCCTTGCGCGTGAGCCCAGAAGTCATGCCTATTCCCAACTCAATGGCGATGGCGGGCGGCCTTTCCCTGCGCCTGAGTTGGCGTAAATAAAGTGTTTTGTTTTTTGCCGTGAAAAAAATCTGCGTACTCAAAAAATATTGTAAAAAGTATGAACGAACCGTATAAAATCATAGACCTTTTTGCTGGAATTGGTGGGATTCGGCTGGGTTTTGAGGCATTCGGTTGCGAAACTGTTTTCTCGTCCGAATGGGACAAAGCAGCCCAAGATATGTATGAAGCGAATTTTGGAGAAAGACCATTTGGTGATATAAATGATATTGCTCCAAATGATGTCCCTGACCACGACATATTGTTAGCGGGTTTTCCTTGCCAGCCGTTTAGTATAGCAGGTAAAGGGTTAGGTTTTGCGGATACGCGAGGTACATTATTTTTTAATATAGAAGCGATTTTAGATGCCAAAAAGCCGCAAGCCTTTTTACTTGAAAATGTTAAAAGACTTGTAACACACGATAATGGCCAGACATTTGCTGTTATTTTGGAAAAACTTAAAAATTTAGGTTATACGGTTTATTATAAAATATTTAACTCACTTGATTTTGGTGTACCTCAAAAACGCGAGAGAATTTATATTGTAGGTTTCAAAGAATCAATACATTTTAAATTCCCCAAGCCTTTTGGTTACTATAAGCCATTATCTGAAATTTTACAGATAGACGAAGAAATCCCCCAAAGTTATTTTTTGTCTGAGCAACTCAAAGAAAAGCGTTTTAGTGCCGTAAAAGCAAATCCACCGTTTCCGTCTATATGGCACGAAAATATAGGAGGAAATATATCTGCCTTGCCTTACTCTTGTGCGTTAAGAGCTGGGGGAAGTTACAATTATTTGGTTGTGAATGGAGTAAGAAGACTTACTGACCGTGAAATGCTTCGTTTACAAGGTTTTCCAGACTCATTTGTGATTAATATTCCGTATTCTCAAACTCGTAAAGTTGCAGGAAATTCAGTTACTGTGCCTGTAATTCAAGCTATTGCAGGAGAAATGATTCATTCATTAAGTAATAAAAAAAAGGCAGCGGGAGAGACGCTACAATTATCTTTATTAGACTAAAACCAATATGATGAAGGCCAAAAACGCATTGGATAAAGTAATAGAGAAGGCAAGAGTACATTTGTATAAGCCTATTCAAATTGCCGAAATTTTATATCGTGATAGGGTAGAACAGGATATAAATCTGCAAGATTTGGCAACTTATCGCACCACATCTAAAAAATGGCGTGACATTATATGCCTTCAATTTTTGGGAAGAACATCAACTTCGTCTGCACGTTATCAGGACGATATTTTCAATGAAAATGCAATTCCTCCAAGCATATTGGTAGAGCTTGGTAAAGAAAATAAGCAGAAAAACGGAATTATAGAAGCCTATATCTATCAAAAATTTGCGCAAAGATTTTCTCAAATGTCCGCTGGATTAGATTATTGCCAGACACATGACAAGTCTGATTTTCAGTTAGATGATTTTCTTGCGATGTTTTGGAATGAAGCAGGACTCAGAAGAAGTATAGATAAAATTTATGAAATAGTGGTTTACGCGCTATTTTCCGCATTGGTTGAAGCATTAGAAGTATCTGTTGAGGTGAGTTTTAATCCAGACAAAGCAGCAATATTGAGCGAGTTTGAGGATTTTGCTTATCGTGTCATACAACTTTCAACAGAACAAAAAAGTATTAAGTTGAAAGCAAGAATCAATAGAGTTGGTGTAACTAATGCCGCAGACAGAGGGTTAGATATGTGGGCAAATTTTGGATTGGCAATTCAAATAAAACATTTATCCCTTACTGAAGAATTAGCTGAAAATATAGTTTCGTCTGTTTCGGCAGACAGAATTGTAATAGTTTGCAAAGATTCAGAACAGAAAATTATTCTGTCTGTTTTAAATCAAATCGGTTGGAAGTCCAGAGTGCAGAGCATTATTACAGAAACTGACCTTTTGAATTGGTACGAAAAAGCTCTTAGAGGTAAATTTGCATACGCTGTTGGGGATAATATTTTGACGAAACTTAGAGAAGAAATACAGGTAGAATTTCCTGCCACAGACAATAAAGAATTTCAGAAATTTATGAGTCAAAGAGGTTATGACAAACTTTTTGACTCGGATTGGAATATTAATATTTAAAAATTGGCCATTAGTTGCCAGCAGCCGTGAAAAGCCTCTGTTATTTGTGTAATTCCTTCATTATCAAAGATAAATATACCCAAATTTAAGTAATGGAAGCTATCCGCGAAACCCATTTTTCTTTTCCACAACAAGTGGGATTTTACAAAGGCAAAGTACGTGACGTGTACGCCTTCCCCGACCGTTTGGCGATGGTTGCCACCGACCGCATCTCGGCTTTTGATGTAGTGTTGCCGCGCCCGATTCCCTACAAAGGGCAGGTACTCAATCAAATTGCAGCGTATTTCTTGAAGGCCACCGCCGACATCGTGCCCAACTGGGTGCAAGCCGTGCCCGACCCAAATGTTACTGTCGGGATTCGTTGCCAAGCCTTTGCCGTAGAAATGGTGATTCGTGGGTATTTGGTTGGTCACGCATGGCGCGAATACAACGCAGGCAAACGCACGCTTTGCGGTGTGCCACTGCCCGAAGGTTTGCGCGAAAACGACAAATTGCCAGCCCCAATTATTACCCCAACTACCAAAGCCGCCGAAGGCCACGACCAAGATATTTCTAAAGAAGAAATTTTGGCGCAAGGCATTGTTTCGGCAGAAGATTACGCCGTTTTGGAACGCTACACCCACGCGCTTTACCAACGTGGCAACGAAATGGCCGCCAAACGCGGGCTTATTTTGGCCGATACCAAATACGAATTTGGCAAAGTGGACGACACGATTTATGTCATCGACGAAATACATACGCCTGATTCTTCGCGCTATTTTTACGCCGATAGCTTCGACGAAAGACAGGCTAAAGGCGAGGCGCAAAAGCAACTTTCTAAAGAATTTGTGCGCCAATGGCTCATTAGTAATGGTTTTCAGGGAAAAGATGGCCAAGTTGTACCTACTATGTCTGATGAGTTTGTGCTAAGCGTATCTGAAAGATACATAGAGCTTTATGAGTTGGTTACGGGTCAGGCATTTGTAAAAGACAACGAAAACACCGATATTTTGGCTCGTATAGAACAAAATATTTTGGCTGCTTTGGCCTAAATTATTCGCTCAAATAAAATTGATTGAATTATGAATTTGGAAATAGAAAAATCGGAGCAATACGCGCTGGTTCGTGTTGCCAACGAGAGCATAGACCACGAAGATTCCCAAATCCTGCAAACCAAACTGTTGGAATTGCTGGACTCGGAAGACGTTACGAATGTGATTTTGGACACAAACGCCATTGTGCACGCCGACGAGTCGGTGCTTGGTGCAATCACTTTTGCGCACAAACGCTTTGCAGAACGTGGTGATATTCTGGTGGTTACGGGTGCACGCCCAAGCTTGAAACAAATCATTGAAACCGCCCAAATCGAGAATTTGGAAATGCTGCCCACCATTGCCGAAGGCGTGGACTTAGTGTTTATGCACGAAATAGAAAAGCAATTGCGCAGCGAAGGCGGCGAGGAATTCTAATAGCTATGGAATATTTCAAATGGAACAAACACGCGCCTCGTAAAAATGGGGCGCGGCCTTTGGGCGACGTGATAGACGAGCTACTCAACGTGTACAAGTTGCGGGGCAAACTCAACGAAACCCAAATCGTGGATGCTTGGCCTAAAGTAATGGGCGCGGCCATCGCCAATCGCACGGCTTCAACGCCTTTTATTCGCAATCAGATTTTGTATGTAAAACTCACGTCTGCGCCATTGCGCCAACAGCTTTCTATGCACAAATCCAACATTATCAGCATGTTGAACGAGTCTGTTGGAGCAGAAGTAATACGCGACGTTATTTTTCAGTAAATAATTTTTGCCATGAAAACACGCAATCCACGCCCCAGACTTCGCGTCGAACTCACCGCCGCCGACCGCTTTTTGGAATGGATTGGCGCGGGCATTTTGCTGTTTCTGATAGGCTTTAGTGTGTTTGTGTACTTGCATTTGCCCGAAATTATCCCGACACATTACGACCTGCACGGTCAAACCGATGCCAACGGTTCCAAAACAAGTATTTTTACACTGCCGCTGGTGGCTTTAGTGCTGTTCGTGGGCATGAGTATTCTGAATCAATACCCGCATAATTTCAATTATTTAACCGAAATTACCCCCGAAAATGCCCCGCAACAATACAAAAACGCTACACAAATGATTCGCATAGCCAAATTATGTATTGTGTTGATTTTTTCACTCATTGCGGTAAGCACTTACTTGGTAGCCAATCATTATATTGAAAATCTAACGATTTGGCTCGTGCCCGTGGTATTGCTGCTAAGTTTTGCGCCTTTGGTGTGGTTTATCGGTCGGCACGCATGAATTAATTTTATAGGTGAGTATAGTTGTGTTAGTTTTTGTGCTTATTGAATGCTTACTCTACCCTGAGTTTTTCTTCTTCCAAATCTATCCGATGCAGGTATTTGCGAATAATTTCTTCGTCGATGCGTGACTCTGTTCTGTTTTTGTCCACAAGCAAATGGCGTTGTTTCTCCAACATCCTCAAATGAATTTCTTTGATATGCGCTGGACAGTAGTTGTTTTCTTCGTTCTGCGCCTGATTTTCCCAATATTTAGCCATTTTTTGTAAATGAAAACTAGTTGCCAAGTCGTTGGCATGATGCTCTTGCAGATGCTCCAGCGAGATTTTGGCCAACTCCTCACGAAGCATTTTTTCGGTTTCTTCTTCCGTGAAATGGTCATTGAAAGTCGGCACATTTACTTTTTTGATAAGCCAAGGCAACGTAAGCCCTTGCAGCACCAGCGTAACCAGAATCACGACAAAAGTAATGTATAAAATAAGGTTGCGTTGTGGGAAAAAAGCACCGTTATCCAATGTTACGGGAATGGACAATGCCGCCGCCAACGATACTACGCCGCGCATTCCCGTCCAGCCAAAAACAATCGGAGCTTTAAAACCTGGGTTGCGGTCGGCCACCGTAATAAAACGACCAGCTACCATCGTCACGACCAACGCACCAAACGCGGCCACGATACGCCCCAAAATCAGCACCAACGTAATGAGCAATCCGTAAGCGGTAGCTTGATAAAAACTAAAACCTTCGTGTTTGAGTCCTTCCGTGATTTCGGGCAAGTCCAGACCAATGAGCAAAAACACCAAGCCATTAAGGACAAAAACAAGGCTTTGCCAAACATTTTCGCCGCGCAAACGCGAAGAAACACTCAAAAACGCGTGCCTGTGATACGACAAGAAAAGTCCGCCACTGACCACCGCCAACACGCCCGATGCATGAAACTCTTCCGCCACAATGTACATGACGTAAGGCGTAACCAAGGTCAGGATAATATCCATGTTCGCATCGGTGGGAAGCCATTTGTGCGATTTGAGAAAGATAATTCCGACCGCCAAGCCAATGACAATTCCGCCCAAAATCATCCAGCCAAAACTCATAGCGGCCTGATACCAAACAAATTGGCCTGTGGCGACGGCTATCATGCCAAAACGAAAAATAATCAGCGAGGACGCGTCATTGAGCAAACTTTCGCCTTCCAATATAGACGACATTCTTTTGGGAACGGTTACGAATTTTAGAATTGCACTGGCACTCACCGCATCAGGTGGCGAGACGATGCCGCCCAACAAAAAGCCCAACGCCAACGAAAACCCAGGAATAAACCAGTTGGCCACCAGTGCCACCGAAATAGCCGTAAAAAACACCACAATAAACGCAAAACTGCTAATGATTCTGCGCCAATGCCAAAGCTCTTTCCAAGAGTTTGCCCACGCCGCTTCGTAGAGCAAAGGCGGCAGAAAAATCACAAAAATTAATTCGGGTTCGATTTTGAGCACTGGTGTACTGGGAATAAAACTAATGCTCAAACCCGCCAGCACCAGCAGCACAGGATACGCTACTTTGATTTTGTTGCTAAGCATAATCAGCAGCACTATCAGGACGATAAGAGCCAAATAAAAAGGAAAATGTTCGAGCATAGCTTGTAGTGCTTGAGTTATGGATAACAGTTGTTTTTAACAAGAAATTTAAAGGTAATGGCTCTCGCTTAATATTACAAATCAGTGCATTGCGCCAATATTATTTGTTGTTTAATAATGCGCTTAATCGTGTTGGTTTTTATATTTTTCTTCTTCGCGCTTTGGCTGAATTATATCAGAAAAAGCGGCCAAAAAGGAATGGTTTAGGTTGGGTGGCATAAAGTTTGAGGGTAAATTTTTTATACATTAGCCAATATTTTGCATTTTTTGATGTTAGCTTATTAGTTTGCAACATCTTTTGTTTTACTCAAAAAAAATGGCTTATCCTCAAATATGAATCAGACATTGAAAACAACTTTGGTGGGCTTTGCCGCAGGTTTGGCAGGAGCTTACGCTTTTTCTTTGTTCGGCAATACGTCTATGTGGGTGTTGCCGCAGGCCAACAATTACGCTGTTACGGCCTCTTACTCAGATTTTAACAACAACAATACAAGCGGCAACCCCGCCACAGGCACGCCAGCCAATGGCAGTGTTCCTGCTGCCATGAATGCCGATTTTGTGAAGGCTTCGGCGGTGAGTACGCCCTGCGTGGTGTACATCAAAACCGAGTCGGAACAGACAGGCAACATGTGGGATTTTTACTTTGGGTTTGGGTCGCAAAAAACACGCGGTTCGGGGTCGGGCGTTATTTTTACGGCAGACGGCTACATTGTTACCAACAACCACGTGATAGACAACGCCCAAGACATCGAAGTAGTACACCAAAAACGCAGCTACAAAGCCAAAGTGGTTGGTACTGATCCCTCTACGGACATTGCCGTACTCAAAATCGAAGGAAAAAATTTGCCTTCTATTCGCTTGAGCGACTCCAAAAAAGTAAATGTGGGCGAATGGGTGTTGGCTGTTGGCAATCCTTTTAACCTCAACTCGACGGTTACGGCGGGTATCGTAAGTGCCAAAGGCCGAAACCTGAACATTGTAAACAGTCAGTTCCCGATAGAATCGTTTATTCAAACCGACGCGGCCATTAACCCTGGCAACAGCGGCGGGGCGTTGGTCAATCTCAAAGGCGAGTTGGTAGGCATCAATACGGCCATTTATTCCCAAACGGGTTCGTATGCGGGTTATGGTTTTGCCGTGCCAAGCGACATTGTGGGCAAAGTGGTGGACGACCTCATCAAACACGGCATTGTGCAGAAAGCATTTTTTGGGGCAAACGTAACGGACATGAATACGCAATTGGCTGACCAACTGAAAGTTACTGACCTTTCGGGTGTGGCCGTGTCCTATATCCAACGCGATGGCGCAGCCGACCGCGCAGGCCTCCAAAAAGGTGATATTATTCTCAAAATCAATGAGGCGACCATCAACAGCCGCGCTAATTTTGATGAAGAAATCAGCTATTACAACCCTGGCGACCGCGTAAAAATCACGTATCGCCGCGACAACAAAACCTCAACAACCGACCTTGTGTTCACCAACAACGAAGGCACGACAGGCCGCATCAAACGCGAATTGTATGAGGCTACGTCCCTGAACGCAACCTTAGAACCCGTCTCGAAAGTGGAGCGCGAACGCTATGGCATTGAAGGCGGTGTGCGAGTGCATAAAGTCGGCAATGGGCTTTTGCGTCGCTTGGGTATCGGCGAAGATTTTATCATTACGGGCATCAATCGACAGCCTATCCACACCCCCGAACAAGTAGAAGCCGCCCTGAAAAACGCTTCGGGTAAAGTGCTCATCGAGGGCGTGAGCAAAGAAGGCGTAAAAGGTTATTACTCGTTTTATTTCTAAAAAATAATAAATCCTAAGAGATAAACCCAGTTGCGTGTAATGGCGGCTGGGTTTTCTTTTTGGGAATAAACCTACATCGCTTGCCAACACGGTTTTATTTTACCCATAAAAAACTATCCAAAACCACCGCGTTTTTACTACTTTTGCGCCCATAAGCAAAAACATATCCCAAAGCCCGACCCTTTGTCTTTTGTCGGGCAACAAGAGAATCAATTTTTTGTATCAATGGAAAGACCCGTAAGAGTACGTTTTGCACCCAGCCCGACTGGTTCGCTGCACATTGGCGGTGTTCGCACAGCCCTTTACAATTATCTGTTAGCTCGCAAGACGGGCGGTAAATTTATTATCCGTATCGAAGACACCGACCAGACGCGTTTTGTGGAAGGTGCAGAAGACTATATCATGGAAGCCTTGCGTTGGTGTGGTATCACTGCCGACGAGGGCGTAGTAGAAGGCGGCCCACACGCGCCGTATCGCCAATCCGAACGCAAAGCAATGTATATGCAATACGCCATGCAGCTTATCGAAAGCGGCAACGCGTATTATGCTTTTGATACCCCCGACGAGTTGGAAGCCATGCGCGAACGCCTCAAAGCCGCGCAAGTGCCTGATCCTAAATACAATGCGATTACTCGTCTTTCGATGAAAAACTCGCTTACGCTTCCCGAAGACGAAGTGAAAGCACGCATCGCGGCGGGCGAACCTTATGTTATCCGTCTGAAAGTGCCACGCAAAGAAGAAGTACGTCTCAACGACATGATTCGCGGTTGGGTAATGGTACATTCGGCTACGCTCGACGACAAAGTTTTGATGAAATCCGACGGAATGCCAACTTACCATTTAGCCAACGTGGTAGATGACCACCTCATGGAAATAACACACGTAATTCGTGGGGAAGAATGGTTGCCGTCTGCCCCAACGCATGTGCTTTTGTATAAGGCTTTTGGTTGGGAAGAAACAATGCCACGTTTTGCGCATTTGCCGCTTTTGCTCAAGCCAGACGGCAACGGCAAGTTGAGCAAACGCGACGGCGAAGCACATGGTTTTCCAGTGTTCCCGTTGGCTTGGAAACAAACCGACGAGGCAACAGGCGAAATAAAAACTGTGGCTGGCTTCCGCGAAGAAGGTTATTTGCCTGAAGCAGTGGTAAATTTCTTGGCTTTGTTGGGCTGGAACCCAGGCACGCAACAAGAGTTATTTACTTTTGATGAATTGGTAGAAGCCTTCACGGTGGAGCGTATCGGCAAATCGGGTACAAAATTCGATATTAACAAAGCCAAGTGGTTCAATCAACAGTATTTACGCCAAAAACCAGATGCGGAATTGGCCAAACATTTGTTGGAAGACGTACAGAAAAACGGGCTTTCGTGCAGTGCCGAAACTGCCGAAAAAATCGTGGGTTTGGTGAAAGAACGTGCCGTTTTCTACAAAGACCTTTGGACGGAAGCAGAATTTATATTTGTGCGCCCAACGGCTTACGACGAAAGCGTAGCCGCTTCCAAATGGAATACCGACGCGGTAAAAGTGCTTACCGATTATCAGGCGGCTGTGGCTGCCGCCGCGCCACTTACACACGACAGCGCAAAAGCATTGCTCAACGAGATTTTGGAGAAACATGGCCTTAAAATCGGGAAAGTAATGCAAGCGGTTCGTTTGGCCGTAACGGGTAGAGGTGCAGGCCCAGATTTGATGCACATCATGGAAATTTTGGGCAACCAAGAAACCGCTGAGCGTATCGGCCACGCGCTACAAACACTCAATAAATTTGTAGTTGCATAATATTTTCAAGACCATTTTTATACACAAAAAGGAGTTGCTTCGTAGGAGGTAACTCCTTTTTTATTACAATTATGACTGATAAAATAAATTTCACCGAGTTTTTGCGATACTTCATCGAATATTTAGTGTTTTTTGGATAAAATCGCGAATTTTACTTGAATTAATATTAATTAAATGAAAAGAATAGCCATAACCTTGTGTATTGTATTTTTGGGAATAATCGCATTTACGCATTATAAAAATTATAAACGTTTTAATCCGCCTACCCTCTACACTTACACATTGCGTACTGATATAGATGCCCAGTACCACGACCCAGCGGTTTTGTTGGCGTATTACGAAAATGCCCGCCGCCTGCCCATGATGGCACGAGAACAATGGTATAACCAAGACATAGACGTACTTACACCCGACCACGAAAACCAAGAAAGTGTAGATGCCAGCGAGATATTTCGTAAATTACAGGCAACCACCGACGCACAAGGTGCACGCTTGGCGTATTCGGCGCAACTCAAAAAATTGGGTTTTAGCAATGCCGAAATTCGCGAAATAGAACTAAAAGGTTTGTCGGCGTTTCAGGCATTTGTTTTGAAAAAAGCCCTCAAATTGCCGCTGCAACGTGGAGACCAAAACGGCAGCGTTTGGGAACTGCAACATTTGTTGGTTGGCTTGGGTTATACGATGCCCGTAGATGGCAATTTTGTACAAGAAACGGAATCGGCGGTGAAGGCTTTTCAACAAAAAAACAAATTGTATCCGTCTGGCGTGGCCGACGAAGCAACCATGATTCTTTTGCTACAAACAACAAAATAGAAAAATAATAATCTTACTGCTAAATACTTAACAACGCATCTCAATCTGTAATTATTGCTTTTATCAAAATCAGGTTTTATTAATTCAAATGGAAAATTCATTCAACGACGCTTTGAGCAATAATGCAGCCTCAAGCGCACCAGCCAACGGAGCAACCAACGCCCAAAACGCAAAATTAGATGCCATCAGAGATATTTTGTTTGGGCAAAATATTAAACAATATGATGAGACTTTTAAGCAATTAGAAAATTTGATTACGGAAGGCCACGACCAAATCCGTCAGCAAATCGACCAAGCGGCCACGCAATTGCTCCAAAATTTGCAGCAAGCCGAAAGCGGCCTTCGTGGGCGCATTGATGCAGTGGAACAAACCACGCTGCAAGAGCTTGACCGCCAAGACCAAACGCACGTAAACAAACAGCAGTTGGTCGCCATGCTCAATGCTTTTGGTACAGAATTTGGCAAATAGTTCCTCTCTTTATTTCTCAATACACAAAAAACAACTTCTATGTACCCTGAAAATCAAGGCCTAAACAATCCGCAACAAGGCACGACACCCACAGAGGAAGTGTCTAAAGAGGAGCTAATCCGCCAACTCATCGTAGGCCCCGAACGCCGCGAAATGGAAGCGCAACTCAACGGAATGAAAGATTTGTTTGCCAGCATTATTGCCCAAAACAAACAAGATTATGCCAATCAGCTCAACGAAATGAAGGGCATTTTCACGAATATTTTACAAGAAAACAGACAGATGTTCCAGTTACAAATTCAGGAACTGACCAAAACGCTGCCTTCGCTTGTAAAAGAAAACGTAGCCGCCACGCAAGACGAAAAATTTATTTACCTCACGCAGCAATCTACCGCCGACGTGCAACGCCGCCACGAGGAAGTAAACAAAATGACGCGTGTGGACGCACTCAAAGAAATTATTGGTGGGCAAGACGTGCGCACGATCGAAGAGAAAATAACACAGCTTAGAGATTTGCAGCAACAGTACCAACAGCAGCAAATTCAGATGGTGCAAAACTGGTTTCAGCGCATCGCTACCGAGCTTCAGGCCATGCAACAGCGTTCGGATTTGTATATCGAGCAGTCGTGCGTGCGCATCGGTACGGCTTTGCAACAACACGACAAAGCCCACGTACAACGCCGCCTTTTTGCGCGTATGGTGCAAGAAGTTGCCGACCGAATCGCGGAATAATTTTTGTAAAATAAATGATAAATACCTATAAACCTGTGAATTAGCGAAATGGCCAACGACAATGTATTACAACAGCTCCGCGACATTATCCTCGAAGATGACCGCCGCCAACAAGAGCAATTGCGCCAAGAATTACGCGAAATTCATCAGAGTTTGCGCCAGCAAGAGGTTTTGATAGAAGCCAAAGTAGAGCCTGTGGTGGACAAAAAAGTGGAAAGTCTCAAACACGACCTTAGCTCGCTCAACTCGTCGGTCATCATGCAGGCCATTGAGCAGAAAATACGCGATTCGCGCGAGGAAGTGGTAGAGATTTTGTATCCGATTATTGGGAAAATGGTCAAGAAATACGTTGCGACCGAAATCCAGCAGCTTTCTGACCGCATAGACCAACAACTCGATAGCGTGCTTGCACCCGACAACCTTTGGAATTTGCTTGTCAGTAAAATAACAGGCAAAAAGGCCAATGCTTCGTCTAATGTGATTGTGGCGGCTGTGCCGCCCGTCGTGCAGGAAGTGTATGCCGTTCATAAAACTTCGGGTATGTTGTTGGCATCGTATTCGCGCACTGGCGCACCCGACCGCGATATGGTGGCCGCCATGCTGACGGCTCTCAAATCCTTTGCGGAAGATGCTTACGAAGGCACGCAGCACGATTTGGAAAGTGTCACTTACGGAACGTTTCAAATTGTCATTCACAGTTCGCACAAATTTTATTTGGCGGCTGCCGTTTCGGGAGTGCTCAATACCGCCGCCCGAACCAATTTGCAGGAACGCCTTGCCAGCATTGCGTTTCAGTACCTAACCGAAGAAACCGACAACCTCACGCAAGAAAAATCACAAGAAGTAAACACAGCTCTGGCCACTATCTTTACGGAATATGACTTCAATAAGTAAGAAAATAATATTGCTCGGCAACTTTGGTGTTGGGAAAACTTCGTTGGTACAACAGTTTGTGCATCAGCGTTTTTCTGAGAAATACCTTACCACGTTGGGCGTGAAAATTGATAAAAAAGTAGTAAGCACGACTTCGGCGGAAGTGTCTATGATTATCTGGGATATTGCGGGGGAAATTTCCATGCAACAGAAAAATCATAACTACTATTTGGGTGCGCATGGCGTGATTTATGTCGTGGATTTGTCGAGGCCATCTACCTACGAGCAAATTTTGATAGACTTGGCCATTATTCGCGAACAATTGCCTATGAGTAAAATTGTGGTGGTGGGCAATAAAGCCGATTTGCTTTCCGACACACAACTACAACAACTAAACACATTTGAAAACTTGCATTGCGATTTTCTCACCAGTGCCCGCACTGGCCAAAACGTAGAAGCAATGTTTGAAAAAATGGCTTTTATGCTAATTGGTTAAAAATCTTTCAACATCTACATTATCTGTGCTGTGTTATGAATATCTATGATTACAAAGCCGCTTACCTGAATAACGTTTGCCAGATTATCCGCTTCAATGCCGAAGGGCAAATTTTGGAAAGCTGTAATACGCTATTTTCTTGCCAACAGTTGCTGGACGCCAATATTTACGATGCTTTTCCGCTGCTCGACAGTATGCGCGACACGATGGCGGCAATGGCGGCAGGCGAAAGCCCAATGGTTTTTCGCTGCGTGGAAATGGAAATCGACCAACGGGAATGGCTGTTAGATATTTCGGTTTCGGTGCAACCCGACACGATAAATGAGCGTGTGTATTTGCTTTTGATGACCGATAACACAGAACACTATATGCAGTTGCGCGTGTTGCAACAGCAACGCAATCAGTCGGTTATATCGCAAGAGTATGCCGAACTGCAAAATCGCGCCATGCGTGCTGAAAAAGAACTTTTGCACCTGAAAAATACAGAACTCGAACGTACGTACAAATACAAAACGGATTTTTACGCCCATATCAGCCACGAGATTCGCACGCCGATTCATGGCATTACGGGCATTACGCAATTGCTAAAAAATCGCATTACGGACGATGCGGAAGCGGCCTTGTATTTAGACACGATTCTGGCTTCTTCGCGCCATTTGGTGGGCATCGTAAACGAACTGCTCGATTACGCCAAAATTGAAGCGGGAAAAATGGTTTTTGAGGAAATTAATTTTGACTTACAACAAACCTGCAAGGCGGCACTTTTGCTTTTTTCTTATCAGAATAAAGAAGGCAAAACCGCTTTTAATTTGGAGTTTGACTCAGATTTGCCCAAATATTTGATTGGAGATGAACGCCGTTTGTCGCAGGTGCTGTATAACCTGATTGGCAATGCCGTGAAATTTACACCCGAAGGGCGTATTTCGCTGACTGTCAAGAAAATGCGCGAAACTGACGACGATTGTACGATTTGTTTTAAAATCTGCGATACGGGCATCGGGATGAATGCTGAGCAACTGAGCCGTATTTTTGTGCCATACACGCAACTGGGCAAAGACACGTTCCAACGCTACGGCGGTACGGGACTTGGGCTTTCGATTGTACAACAAATGATTGAGCTTCAGAACGGTACGATTACCGTAACCAGCGAGCCGCAAAAAGGCACTTGCTTTAATGTGGAACTGACTTTCCTCAAACCACAGAAAAGCTATAAGGAAATCAATACGGAGCAGTTAGCCGAAGCCAAAGTGTTGTTGGTCGATGATGATTTAGTTAATCGCACCATTGCGCACACGCTTTTGTCGCAAAAAGGCCTTAACGTGAAGCTGGCCGAAGATGGCGTACAAGCCGTAGAAATGGCCAGCGAAGAGCCTTTTAACCTGATTCTGATGGATTTGCATATGCCGCAAATGGACGGAATCGAGGCCGTGAAGATAATCCGACAAGACGGCGCGAGCCGAGACGCGCGCATCATTGCCCTGACTGCCACCGACGACCCCGACGAGCTTGTCGCGTGCATGAACGCAGGTATGAACGACCATTTGCCCAAGCCATTTGAGCAAGAATCGTTATACCGTAAGGTTATCGGCGCGTTGGTCTGAAACGCCCAACGTAGCCGTGCCGCAACTGGCGCAATATGGCAAATGCACAAAGTTTTTATTGCCGCAAGTATGGCAGTTTTTGAAAAGTTCTAAGCCACAATAGCGGCAGAAATTCGTTACTAATTTGTAGTTGGTATCGGCGTTTTTGAGCGGTGCGTCCCATGTTTTGATAATAAAATCTTTGCCACAAGACGGACAATAATGGTTGTCCAAGGCCTTTTCCGCAACGGCTTGTTGTACGTTTTTGGCGCGTACTTGGGTAGAAGTTTTGAGCTCTTCTTGCTTGGTTTCGATGTATTTACGAATGTTTTTGATGGCATAATAACCCAAAAACACCGACATCAAAATTCCGACCGTGCTGCGCACGTAGCCGCCGTAACTCGGCAAATATGGCACGAGTCCGAAGAAAAATGCGTAAAGCGAGAAAAGCGTAAATCCGAAAAATAGCGGCCAAAATTTGTGATTTCGGAAGCGCACAACAAAGAAAATCCCCAGACCCAGCACAGGCGCGACAAACAGCAACCGAATCAAGAAAACTTTAAGCTCATAATACTTGTATTCGACTACATACACGTCTTGAGCACGTTCTTTTTCCTCGTCGAGTAAGGTTTGTTGTTTGTTACGAAGCTGTTCTATTTTCTGTGTTTTTGATTCTAAATCAGCGAGTTGTGCACGCCAATCCTGTTCTACTTTATAATATTCGTCCAGTTTTTTGGCGCGGTCTGTTACCTCGCGGTCTTTGTCGGGAGAGCCTAATGTTTTGCGGGTTTTGAGCCAATTTTCAAAGGATTCTTTTTCATTGGCGTAGTTTTGGCGAGCTATCGCAATGGTTTTTTCGATGGATTCGCGTTGGCTATTCAAATTGTCTATCTCAATGTTTTGGGCCGAAATTTGTTTGTCTATTTTTCCCAATAATTGTTTGTTTTCAAACTGTGTGGGCATGGGTGCCAAGACTGCCGAGTCCAAATCGTCAATGATATTTCCTGATAATAAAACCAGAAAAATACACAAACTAATTGAGATGCTGTAATAGATAAATTTAGAAATTCGCTCTAGTTTTTTTGCATTTAATTCCATGATAAAGAGAAAGTTAATGGTTTTTGAGAAAAAAGAAGGAGTGCAAAACGAATTTCACACTCCCAATTATTTTTACTAAAAAATTAAGCAGAATAAATATTGCCTAACACGCGATAGAAACCGCCTTGTGCCGATTCTTGGATATTATCAACCAAGTAAATTTTGCCTTCTTGGCGCAAGTTTTTGGGAAATTGAACGTACCAATCCGAACGGAAACCAGCCGTAAGCACTTTTACGCGCAACTTGCCACCTTCTTTCACGCACTCCAACAACACGCCTTGCGTACCTGCGGCGGCTTGCTCTAGCACGTCGGTCTGAACGAGAGCGGCTTTAGAATTAGGTGCTTTAATTTCCTTAAATTCAGTAACTTGCCCTGCTTTTGCCTGCTCGATGGCCGCTTCGCTCACGTCTATACAAGCCAGCGAACCGTCGGTTGTTACGATGTATAGTTTTTCTTCAAAATACTGCATCGAATAGGCCGAACCGCAGCCCGTGGCCAGTTTCCAAAGTCTTTCGCCGCTGCGATTGAAACAATACACAGACGAATAGTTATCTCCAGCAAAAACATATTGTTCGTCGGGCGATGTGGCGCACGAAAATACAGTATTATCGGCTTTGAAAACCTGCAAAGGTTCACCCTCGCGGCTAAAACTGTGTACGGTAGATGCGGTGGTGGCCGCATAAACATTCTCATTGCCTAAGTAGCCAAACAAAACTGGATTGGTGCGGTGATTCCAAATGGCGTGGTGGTCTTCCCAGCCATAAAACGCCGAAACACCTTTACTATCACCATAAAACACACGACCAACTTCATCGCAACGCACCATCCACGCGCTTTCGCCTTCCATTTTGCTGGCCCATTGTTGTTCGTCTTCGTAGTTGATGATGCTCAGGTTTCCGCCCCTGTCCGACACGGCCAACAAGCCGTTTTTAATGTCAATCCAAAAAATATCTACTTGTTCGTTTATCTCGTAGGCCAAACGCGGCGTTTTGCCCGAAAGGTCGTACACGTTGCCATCGTCGCAACCCAAGTAAATCCAATTGCCGTCGGCAACCAAACATTTCACGCCGTCGGGGAATTGGTGTTGTACTTGCAACTCGGCTTGGTGGTTGAGTTTGTACACCGCGCCCGACTCGTCGCCGACCCAACACGCATTTTTATCTACAAAAATGCCGAAAGCTGCGGATTTGGTCTTGAAACGCCATAAAATCGGTACGCGATTTTTGACCGTAGAAGCACTACTGGTAATGGTACGGCGTGTAATTTCGCGTTTTTTGCGCACGCCGCGCACGGCTTCTTCGTAGCCTTTACGTTTTTTCTCGTTTACTTTTTTTTGTGCAAATTTTTCGGCTTCGGCGACTGTGCCAAAAGTCTGGCTGCTGGCCGTGCCGTCTGTGCCGATGCGTCCGTAACGAATGGTTACTTTCGTTTCGTCTATGATTACTTCATAAAACTTGTGTGATGTGCCGTTGGCTTCTTCTTCGGAAAGCTCTAAATAAAAGGTTTTCATGGCGCGTTAGGTACAAAATTTAAGTTGAAAGAATACCAATAAGTTTAAGGGTATTGGTTGCCCAAAAAGTAGAAAAACAATGTTTTGTAGCCGACAAGGTACTATTTATTTTGGAAAGAAAAATATTTTGGAGTAGGGGCGGTCATATAAAAGTTTGAAGGTAAAATATTTTGTTTTTATCATGCTTACAGTTTCAAGTCGGCGATAAACTCCGCGACTTTGGCCTCACTCGTCGCCCACGATGTAATGAGCCGAACTGCCGAGCGGTGTTCGTCGATTTCTTTCCATTCAAAGAATAAATATTTTTGGCTCAACTTCGTGATGAGCGTTTTGGGTAGAATTGGGAATATTTGGTTGGTGGTAGAATGCGTCAGGAAAGAATACCCTTGCGCCGTAACAGCTTGGGCTATCTTAGCCGCCATTTGGTTGGCGTGCGCTGCCAGCTCGAAATACAAATCTGATTCGAACAAAGTCAAAAATTGAATACCCAATACGCGGCCTTTGGCCAGCAATGCCCCTTTTTGTTTGAGTACATAGTCGAAATCGGGGGCTAAGTCGGGCGAATTGAATACGATGGCTTCGCCTAACAATGCGCCGTTTTTCGTGCCGCCGATATAAAAAACGTCTGTGAGTTTGGCAAGGTCGGGTAGCGTCAAATCATTGCCGACAGCCGTGAGCGCGTGCCCCAATCGTGCACCATCCATGAAAAGTAACAGGTTTTGCGCCCGACAATAGGCCGAAAGTTCCGAGAGTTCTTGTTTGGTGTAAATAGTGCCCACTTCGGTAGGGTTGGAAATGTACACCATGCGCGGCTTTACGACGTGCGGACGGAGCAAATACGCCTTTTGCACTTGCTCAATGTCTGTGGGTTGCAGTTTTCCGTTGGGTGATGAGGCCGTAATGACGCGGTGGCCGACGGCTTCTATCGCGCCTGTTTCGTGGGCGAAAATATGCCCTGTATTGGCACTAATCACGGCCTCGTGTAGGCGTAACAGCGAGGAAATAACCAACAAATTGGCCTGCGTACCGCCCGATACAAAGTAAATAGCCGCCTCAGGATTTTGGATTTTTTGCTTTAATAAAGCTTTGGCTTGCGCGGAGTAGTCGTCTTCGCCGTAGCCTATGTGTTGTTCGAGGTTGGTGGCGAGCAGTTTGGCCAAAATGGCAGGGTGTGCCCCTTCCGAATAGTCATTTTTGAAATTATACATCGCGGTTGCTTGAATTGGGGTTTCTATAAAAACGTATCTGCTGAAGTAAAGAATATTTGAGGGCAAAAATAACCGTTATTACCCTGAATAAATATGCAAACTCGTGTGTATTTACGTTTTTACAGGAGGTATATTCCTTAATCAGAATGCAATATTTTTAAATCGGGTTGGCATATTCCTCAATCAGAATGCAATATTCTTAAATCGGGGTGGCATATTCCTTTTTAATTAAGATTTCACACCTACGGTGTTAGGCATTTATGATGTTGGACTTTGCTATCAATATGGCAATCCTAACGGATTTTGTTTTGCAGGATCAAGCGTTGTTTTAATCAATTTGATAACACGAACTATTACTAAAAAATGACCTGTGAGACACAGGCCATGGGGAAGGTGTTAGGCATTTATGATGTTGGACTTTGCTATCAATATGGCAATCCTAACGGATTTTGTTTTGCAGGTTTAAGCGTTGTTTTAATCAATTGGATAACACGAACTATTACTAAAAATGGCCTGTGAGACACAGGCCATGGGGAAACACCAAAATTATCTAATTACAATTTCCCTATTCTTACAGCGGGTCAATGTCTATGACCACATCGGCTTCGCGGTAACGCTTATCGTTTTTGAGGGCAAAAATCAGTTCGGACAAATACTTTTTCACTGCCGAATGATTAATTCCTTCGCGTTCGAGCTTGAGCATAATCACCCACAAATACTGGTTGCGTAGGCGTTCGATGAGTGGCGGCTCAGCCCCCAACACCCGCGTTTTACCGAGTTGGGCGGTGAGTTGCTCGGCCATAAATTGCGCGGCGGCGGCGGCATAATCGTTGTCTTGGTGGCGCACCGTGCATTTAATCAGGCGCGTAAATGGCGGATATCCAAACTGTTGGCGTTCGGCAATTTCGTTGGCGTACATGGCCAAATAATCGGCGCGTACGATTTGCTGCAAAGTGTTTTGGTCGGGGTTGTTGGTCTGGATAATTACTTCGCCTTGCTTTTCGCGCCGTCCCGCACGGCCACTTACTTGCACGCCCATCTGAAAAGTACGTTCGTGCGCCCTGAAATCAGGAAAATTTAACATTCGGTCTATGTCGAAAATGCCGACCAAACTCACCCGCTCAAAATCAAGTCCTTTGCTTACCATTTGCGTACCGACCAACACGTCGGCGCGGTATTGCTCGAAATCCTCAATGATTTGTTGCAAGCTGTTTTTCTGGCGCGTAGTGTCTTGGTCGATGCGTTGCACGCGTAAATTGGGCATGAGCAACAACAATTGTTCTTCTAATTTTTCCGTTCCGAACCCGACCGTTTGCAATTTGGGCGAGCCGCAGGCAGGGCATTCGCGTGGCGGGGTTTCGCTGTGGCCGCAATAATGACAGCGTAGCAATCTTTCGGACAAATGATACGTCAGGCTTACGTCGCAATACGGACATTTGGGCGATTGGGCGCAATCCGCGCAAGAAAGTGCAGGCGCGTAGCCGCGTCGGTTTTGGAACAAAATGGCTTGTTGCTCATTTTCTTTCATGTGTGCCAGTGCCGAAAGTAGCGTTCCCGAAAAGTTTTCGCGCAGCGTTTTGAGGCGTTTTTCTTCGCGCATATTGGCAAAACGAATTTTGGGCAATTGGGCATCGCCATAACGTTCCAGCAATTCCACCAGCCCCCAACGGCCAGTTTGTGCCTGAAAATAGGCTTCTACGGAGGGCGTAGCCGAACCGAGTAGCGTCTTGGCTTGTTGTTTTTGGGCTAAAATCATGGCCACATCGCGGGCGTGATAGCGCGGCGCGGGGTCTTGTTGTTTGTACGAACTTTCGTGTTCTTCGTCCACGATAATTAAACCCAAATCCTGAAAAGGCAGAAACACCGACGAACGCACGCCAATCACCAAACGGCAGCGTCCTGAAAGGATTTCGCGCCACACCTCCACTCTTTCGTTGTCGGAAAAACGCGAATGATAAATGCCCATTGCCTCGCCGAAAACCTTGCGCAAACGCAACACCATTTGGGCGGTCAGGGCGATTTCGGGCAACATGAACAAGACTTGTTGGCCGTTTTGAAGGATTTTTTGAATCAGGTTAATGTAAATTTCGGTTTTGCCGCTGCCCGTAATGCCGCGCAACAACACAATCTTTTTTTCTTCGAAATGCGAAATGATTTGTTGCTCGGTTTGTAGCTGCAAAGGCGTGAGCGTAATAGGTTCAAATTCCTCATTTTCAGAGAAATCAAAGCGCGGAATTTGCTTTTCGAACTCCTCAAAAACACCATTTTTGCAAAGCGTTTGGAGGGAAGATTGAGAAATATTTTTTTCTGTAAAAATCTTTTTGGCGATGCCCTGCTCGTTGGTTTCGGGCTTGTAATGCGCGGGCACGAGTTGCAGGAATTGCAACAGTACGTTGAGCTGTTTGGGTGTTTTTTCTAATTGCTCAAAAAGGCTTTGCAACGCTTCTTTATCGGCCAGAAATTGCGGATTGAGGCGCAAAAAACGCTGTATTTTGGGTTTGTATTTGTCTTTGAGTTGCTCAAAAAGAATAATTGCTTTTTTGGCAATTAGGGTTTTGAGAATGTGATAAATGTGCTTGACGGCCAATATTTTGGCGGCTTCTTCGTAGTTGAGCGACTCGTTTTGCTGCAAAGCCCTTAGCAGATTAAGTTCTTTGTCGGAAAGCGTTTCGATGTGTTCTTCTATGTCAAAATCGGGGTTGAGTTGCAGGCGCGACTCGCTACTGATTTTCAGTCCCGCAGGCAAAGCCGCTTGCATCACCTCGCCAATTGTACAGGCGTAATAACTGGCCATCCATTCCCACAACGCGATTTGAGAAGGCAGCACGCTGGGCGCATCGTCGAGGCACTCAAACAAATATTTGGCTTGGTAGGCCGTCGGGGGCGTTTGGTGTACTCGCGCCACTACGGCAGTATAGATTTTTCTTTGGCCGAAAGGCACAATCACGCGGCAGCCCTCGCGCACGCTATCGCCCAACTCGTGCGGCACGCGATAGGTAAAGAGCCGCGCCAAGGGCACGGGCATAATGACATCTACAAAAAAAGTTTGGCGCGAAACTGGCGCAATCTCATTCGAAAAAACAATAGAAGACATGGCCGCAAGTTAGATGTTTTAGAAAACAAAAAAACCTATAAGACGATAAACGCCTTATAGGTTTTGAAGATGATTTATGGAATGCCCTACGACAAACTAAACCTTAACTGAATACCAAAACGCGTGTTGGTTCGCTTGTAAGACGTAGAAATACGCGGCGTGTTTACTTGGCGTTCAAAGTAGGCCTGTACGTTGAGACGTTGATTTACCACATAATTGATGGTTGGTTTGATTTGGTAATCAATAAAGCCTTGCGTAATAGTATTGATTTGGTCTATTTTACGCTGAATACCAATCGTTTCCCTTACGGTTACATCGCAACGCATCGTTATTTCGTTTTTCAAAACAATGCTGCGGCCTTGCGATTTGAACGGCAATTTGAAACCAGCTTTTTGATAACCTACGCCAAAAGTAATATCGCGGCTGCTGATGTCCGTAATCTGGGCGTTAGACACATTGAGCGTAAGTGTACGTTCGCGGTTATAATCTATTTTAAAGGTTGTTTTGCCTTTTGTGCGCAAATTAATACCGATAAATGGCGCAAATTTCTCAGAAATAGCCACTGCACCTATGTTGTAAAGCGGTATGATATTGCCGCTTGAGTTGGTTTTATCCAGCCTTACATTCGTGTTTTCCAGTTGGCTCAACGTTCCCAAATACTCCGTGCCGTATTGCAAAGAACTGGTGTAGTTAGCTACCGTGTAATTAGACGTATAACTATGTGTTAGGTTAATGGCAGAAAATTTGTCGGCCAGCCAATCTATACGCGTAAGCCCCGCATAATCCACGCGCCAGTTAGGCAACGGAATCGGAATTAAGCCCCACAATTTATTATCAGGGAAAGCCGAAAGACTTACACTATTGGCATCTTTGCCACCATACGCCGCAATAAACGCAGGAATAAGCACGTGTTGCGAGTTGGTATCGTAAGCCGATGTACCTGCTGTGCCGTTGAGTTGGTCGAGGCGTTCTTTGATAATCATGCGGTTTTGCTCAAAATCCTTGAACACTTGCGAACGATTTTCCACGTCATTTTTACTCTTGGCAAAAGCTGTGCGAATGGCAATAAATGAAATGCTATAAGTACCTGTTCTGCTTGGACTCAACGACGCGTATTGAGGTGCACCCGAAAGCGATGTATCGCGGAAAACCTCTTGATACGATGCCGACGAAGTGCGGCGCATTTCGAGTTGCAAGCGGAAATCGCGCAACGGCTCTAACGTGGCACGCGCCGAAAAGTTTTCGGTACGGGCTTGGGCAAAACTTTGGTTTAAAGCCTTACTTGTACCTAACCAACCCTTTTCGGCTGCCGTAAAACGAACCGTTGGGTCTTGGTCGCCCCAGAACACAAAACCCGCTGTTGGTGCTTCAAAATCTTTCATCCCCAAATACGTAACATTCGGGCGATACCCTGGCAACACCGTATTTTCTGCAATCGAATAGGAGAAGTTAATGTTTTTAACACTCATAATCGTGCGGGCTATGCCTTTGAGCAACCTAAATTCACGCGGCTTTTTGATGGTATCTTCGGCTGCTTTTTTCTGTTTCAATTTCAGCTTTTCTTGTGGTGTAAGTTTGGACTCGTCCACTTTTGGGGCTTTTTTCTTGGGCTGTTCGTTGTTGATTTTTGACAAAAACTTCACTTTGTTATAAAGTTTGAGCAAATCAATACGGCCATTTATACTGCGGTCGCGGTTGTTTTGGATGGTGTTACCCAACGTATCGGCGATGCCAACGGCGGAAGCCGTCCAAGTATAACCCGCCGTGTAAGTAAGGTCTGCACCAAGCCAATCGGTAAGCGGCAACTTGTCCAGTGGCACGCGATAATTGGCGCGAAGCTGGTGGTTAAAGTTTTTCATACGACCCAACTTCTCCAAATTTTGACGTACAGAATCGCGGCGCGTTTTGGTAGAACCAGCCCGCAATGGTGTATTGTCGATATTGCCCGTAGGTTCGTCTATTACCGATTTTACGTCGGCAGTATAATTGAAAGTCAGGCTTTTGGTAAATGCCCAGCCCAATGCGTAAGTGCGGTTAAGCGTGTAGGCTTTCTCGAATTGGGCGGTAGCCACCGAGTCAAAAACGTTGGTAGCACTGCGCAACGCCGTGCGCGTAAAGGCGCGGTCGAGGTCGGCGCGGAACGCCAAACTATTTGGCAAAAACGAGAAGTTAAAATCTTTTATCAGTTTCAAATACGGCGATTTGAGACGCTTCCATTTTTTGAATGGCTCCCAAGTTCCTGCATTGTTATTGAAGTTATAACCTACCGCATATTTGCGCGTCCATTGCGTATAATCGGCAATGGTTGAGCTGCTACGCTTGGTTTCGGAATAGGCATACGAAAACGATAAGTTTTCTAAATCATAAATATGTTGTTTGCCTGAGCCACCTACTTTAGTTTTCTGGACGTTGGTAAAGTTAATGCTCTTTCGCTGGCTTCGGTCTTGCACGAGCCGTCGGTATTCTGCCCCTCGTTCTCCATACGCGTCCACCGAATTTTCCAACAAAATATCTGGGTTTAGTGGGTCAAATTTTGGTGTGCTGTTCTGGAAGTCGTAGCTCACATACATTGGCAAACGAATCCCTAAACTTTTTGGGAAAAATTTATCCAACGTAACATTGGCCGACGTACTAAACGAAGCGTCGTTGCTACGCGAACGTTCCGAAATCTTTTGTTCGATAGAACCAAACCCAATGGTACTGTATTTGCCAGAAGCCGTAATAGTGGCAAAATCTGCGAGTTTTACGCTCATGCGGCCAGTGGTAGCCCAGCCTTGATTTTTGTCAAATTCACTTACGCGCAACTCGTTCACCCAAATACAAACTGACTTTGGCAACTGGTCGTCGTTGGGGTCGCCGCCCGAACGCCCTCCAGGGTTACGAATACCAATCATGACGGCAGTGGCTGTACTCAAATCGGGGTTACCGCGCACCGTGATAATCTGATTGCCTACAATGATAGGGTCTGAAGTGGCCAAATTGTTGCCTTTAGACGAATTGCGCAGCAGTTTTGCTCTATACAAATCCGAGAAATGAATATCTAATTTGTTCACATCAGGGAATACTTTGCTACAAACATCGGGGTCGGTGGCACGCACGCCTACGGCTGTAAGCGTCAGTGGAATTTCGATTTCGTAATAGTTGTCGGTGAAATCTGTACCCAAACGCACGAACGCCGACACTTGTCTGTCTTTGGTTTTGATGTCGGAAGTTTGAGCCGAAATGTCCATTTGCAAACGCTTGTAGTTCAAAAAGTCCATTTTGATGTTTTTGTAAACAGCTTTTGATTCTCCATCATTGACGCGCTCGGCACAAAGCGAAAGCGATTGTTCGTTGAGTTGACGATTGACGTTTGAAGTTACGTCGCGGTCGCGGAAGAAACATTTCGGATAAGGCACTTTGGTTGCGTTCGCGTCCGAGCCGTTTTCTTCGATGTTCACGGCAGAAACCGTAAAGGCCGATTCATCTTCATTTACAGAACCCGAACCGTCTGTGTTGAGCGTGCCGACATATTTGCGCCATTGGCTGGCCACCAACTGAAACTGTACAAAACGCAATACTACAGGTTTGCTAAAGCCCGTCATATACATACGCATATAGCGAATTGATTTAAAATCAGAAATATTACCTGTTTTAGGCAATACGTTCGGGTGCGTGAGGTCTTTCACTGGGATACGGAACAAATACCATTTGCTGTCTTTACCTGCTGGCTGCAACATATCCACGATGTAGTTATTCCCTACCGTAAAATCGTTTTGATTAACATTGATTTTGTAGGAATAATAAGCGTTTTCGCTGTTTACGGTGCGGTCGTCGTTAATGTCTTCGTTGTCGGGCAAGTTGGTAGAAGCAGGCGTATAAAATGAACCTGAATTTTCGGGAGAGTTGCCGTGCAAGCTGTTGAAACGCTTGTAACGTTGTAAAATTTTGGCATCGGCTTGGTCGTAATCGTCGCCTAAATGGTAGTGGAAATCATCGTTTGAAGGGTCGGCGGCGATTTGTGCATAAACCTCAGGCGTTACTTTACTTTGCGCACCCGTTAGGAACGATTGGAATGTTTCGGCCTCTTCCGTGTTACTCATACCATCCAAGCCTACGTCTTGGGCTTGGCGTGCTCCTGCTGCATTATCAAAAGCTCCCGTAAGCCATTGTTGCTCTGGTACTTTTGCCCAAGTAGTAGTTTGAGTGGCAGCGCGTTGGCCTTCGGTTGGCAAGCCGTTCTCGAACGATTGGCGGCCATCGGGCAAGGCATCTTCCGAAATAGTACCCAAGTCAAAAACTAACGAACCCTGACGGCCTACGGCTGTCGTATTGCCTTCGATGTTGCCATTTTCACCTTCCAAAAATGGATCCATCATCCAAAATTCGATGTACTCGATATTGGCATTGTCAAAGTCTGTATCCGAACTCACGCGGCGCGTAATACCTCCCCAACTTTGTTCGGGGTTGGGCAATGTGCCATCTGTATTAAGATTCGGATTGTAGTTGTATTGGCCTCTTTCCGAAGGATAAAAAGCCATGTCGAAAGTTACTTCGTTGAGGTTTACAGCACTGGCCGACCTGTTGGGAAACACCTCGAAAGGCCCAACGGCACGGCTATAGTTATTTTCTAAGTCTTTAGCTGTAATGTTTTTAGGCTTGAGTGTGCCTGTTTGTCTATAAAAAACATTATCAATGTTATACCACGCCAAACGCGCACGGTGATAGTTTACATCTAAGCCATTACTTGTATTACTTCCCTGAATACTAACGGGCACAGACGAATATTTCCAGTGCAAAACAGGCTGGCGTGTCAGGTCGTAAGTGGTACGCGTTCCTTCAAAGTCGTCTATGTACGAAAGGCCGCTACCCGTTTTATCTACGAAGCGCGACGTACCTGGAATGATGCGGGCATATTCTGCTGCAAGTGTAATGTTTGAGGTTTCTTTGGTTTGAATAAAAGGCAGTTTGTCCACCATTTTAGTCAAAAATCTTGAGTCTGTTTTGTAATTGACATCAAAACCAAGCATTGTATTTTTGGTAGGTTCGTCGCCCACACTCACGCGGCGAATAAGCGGCCTTTCGTTCAAATACAAAAGCGTACCGCCCACGTTAAAGTTTTTATTTACGGTATAATCCCAGCGCGAACCAAAGAACGAACGTTGTTGGAAACCAAACAAGTCGGCTTTTTCGTAACGAATTTCAATGGTTTGGCCTGAACTTAAAATCCCTTGGTCAATGATACGCACGCGCCCCAAATCATAATCTACGGTATAATGTTGGTTTTCGACCAGAGGCGTAATGCCCGCCATCACCACCACAGAGCCTTGCGCAATGTTGATACCAGGCAGCGTGATTTCGCTCGACGAGCTGGACTGCGTTTTGCCTATCAAATAAAACTTGGATTTGCTGGCAATTTGCTGCGCGTCGGATTGTGTGCGGTTGTAGAGTTCGGAATAAACATAGCGATTAATTAAGGCCTCTTCTCCTGTTACAAATTTGCTTTGCAAATAACTGCCGAAAGGCTCAATGACAGGGAAAATAACGCGGCCATTTTGAGCATCAATCGTTACGCCATCAATAAAATCGTAGTTACCGTCAGGTTGTAACTCATTGACAGGATTGATTTTATCTACTCCAAACACTTTCACCAACGGTATATCTTTAAGATTCACGCCACGCGGCAAACTTGGATTGTCCACGCCCGACGAGTCGTCGCGATACACGACGCGCAACTGAAAATTGTCTTTAGAAACTTGCGATGCGCCCAGCGAGTAAATGTTTTTCATCAACAATTTCCATGTAGGCAAATCGGTTTGCAGACGTGCAGGACGCAATAGTTTCAAGTAAATGTGCTTGCTGTCGTCGAGTGTAGAATAATCTTCGGTCATTTCACCGACTTTGTACACCACGCCATTGTAAGTATATTCAAACGAAACAGCCAACACTTCATCCGATTGCAAAGGCGTGTTCAAGCTAATGTAGCCGAGTTGGGCATGAAATTTAAAGTCTTTTTCGGTGAGCCTTCTTGCACCTCTAATTACATCAAAATCAGAACCTTGCGTAAGTGTATATGGCGCAGAAATTAACGCCGTGCTTGGATTGTCGCGTAGGTTAGCATCTGCCAAAATAGTGCTATACAGCGAGTTTGCGCCATTTTGGGCAGGCCTTAAGCTGTCTTGCCCTGCGGCTTGCCACGTGCTACGGTGCGGCGAACCTTCCCCCATATCCAAGAAACCTACAATGTTACGAAGCGTTTGGGTATTGCTGGCGCGGTTGGTAATGTAAGCTTCCACGCGCGTAACCGTAACGCCAGAAGTAATGACAGGCAAGGATTTGAGCGAAGCATCGTAGCGATTGCGGAAAAATTGCGACAAGAAAAAGTGGCGGTTGTTTTCATATTGGTCGGCACGAATAGAAATATCGCGGGTTTGTGCACCGCCTTTGATCGTGATTTTGTCAGTTTTGCCGCGCTGTGTGGAAGCCACCGACGTAATTTTGAGGCGGCCAAATTGCAATTGCGTTTTTACCCCAAACAAATTTTGTGCCCCCGTAATCAAACTGCTACTAATCGGCAAACTCACATTACCCAATTCTATTTTTTGGATAATTTCGTTGTCGTAGCCCGTGTATTCGAGGCGAATATTATTCTCAAATTCAAAGCTGGCTTTTGTGTCTTGGTTAATCGTGATTTTGAGCTTTTCCCCGATTTTGCCGACGATGTTCATACTTATTTGTTGGTCGAACAAAAACGAGCCGTTGCGCTGTTGGCGAATCGGAAACGATGGATTTTGTACGCGTTGCCATTGCCCCCCAAAATCAAGCATTACCGAGCCGTTTGGCCTGATGTCCACGTAGTTACCGCCAAAAATACGGTCAAACATGGGGTTGATATAAATTTTTGGGATAAGGCCTTTGCTCCCAACGGCATCGTTGGCATCCAAACCCGCAGATTTGGCTTGCATATAATCGCGGTTGCCTTCGCGGAGGCGGTAGCGGTCGTACTCGCGGCGCGTCATCGACGAGACGGGGCGATAATCCGAGTTGCCGACTTTTTCATAAATAACATATTTGCCTGTGGCCGAGTCCAGTTCTACTTTGGTCTGGACATTAGGGTCGGACAATTGGAACGGCGAATGGCTTTGCGGGTTGGCAAAGGGGTCGCCGAAACGGTCGGAAGGCTTATAAGTAGGACGCGTACTGGGCGCATATTTTTGAGTTGTGTCTTTGCGAGTAGAATCCTCTTCTTCAGGAAATATCTGAAAAGAGGGCGTTTCTGCCCACGAACCCAAAGAAAGGCCAATAAATGTTAAGAATAACAGCAAATAACGAAATGATTTCAACCGAAAATGCGATTTAAGTTTGTACTCAAAACCAACAAAATAATAAAGTGTGCTTTTCGTGATTTTTCAAAAATAAAATCCTTGAAAATCAGCGTATTGATTATTGCTTTAATGCCTTTTTGATAAGGTCTTCTACCGACAAGTCCGCACCATCGCGTTTGATGATAGTATCCAATGTTTTTTCGGCCGCAGGCTTGGCAATGCCCAAAGCAACTAGTGCAGATAACGCCTCCGAGCGGCTCGTATTGTGCGCACTAACGCTAACCAAATCAGGCATATCAGGAAATTGGCTAATGGCTTCTTTGCGTACTTTGTCGCGCAACTCCAATATCATGCGTTGGGCGGTTTTCGCGCCAATGCCTTTGATGGACTGCACCACGCGCAAATTTTCGGTGGCAATGGCCTGTTGCAACTCGACGGCAGGCATAGAAGAAAGTGCCAACAAAGCCGTACCCGGCCCAATACCCGAAACGGAAATCAAGTGTAGAAAAAGTTTTTTCTCGTCCGTATCAAAAAAGCCGTACAATGTGTGTGCATCTTCTTTGATGTGTAAATAGGTGTGCAACCGACAACGCTCCGACGAATCTTTGAGGGCAGCGTAAGTATTAAGCGAAATTTTGAGTTGGTAGCCTACGCCGTGCACGTCTATAATGACAAAAGCAGGGTCTTTATGTACAAGTTTTCCGTCTATATAAGCAATCATGGTTGTGGAGATGTGGGCTACAAAAGTAGTTTTTAAAGCCTGAAAATCAAGACTATATTCGTAACTTTTGGTAGCAATGTGTTTTTTTTCAGTCTAAATTAAAGCCTCAAATTTAATTATTATTACATACACTAAGCCTTATCCGCACTATTTTTATTAACGCCGTGGCCACATAGCCACTTTACTACGAGTTACACTTCCCAAAATCAACTACTTATTTCTTTTCATCAGAAAGGGATTTTCGTAAATAAAACGCTTATTACTATTATATATCACACTTAAATTAATTCAATTTTTTGTTATTCGTCCCAAAATTCGGGCATTTCGTCCCTTTTATTTTTATTAAATAGCTATTTTAAATAAATTTGCATTTGCCTTGTAAGGTATTTTTTGCCTAAATTTTTTATTGTTTAGAGCGTATTATTATCATATAGTTTCCAGTTTAAGCATATTGATATATTTGCTTTTAGGGGTGTTTCTCTCTTTTACTCAACAACAGCCCAAATACTCCAATTATTCAACATTAAAACGTTGTTTTTTATACTAATTATCAACATGCAATTAGTGTGAAAAAGTATCATTTCTGCTTTTATTATTTCCTAATCATACAACTATTCAAACCCTTATTTTGCAATTTATTGCATCATTACTATGCTAAAAAAATACTTATTCATTGCTTTGGTAGGCGCAAGCAATATGGCTTTGGCGCAAGGTGTAGCTGTAAACACAGACAATACAGCCCCCGACAATTCGGCCATGTTGGACGTAAAATCTACCACCAAAGGCTTACTTACTCCGCGCATGACAGCAGCGCAACGTGCGGCCATTAGCAGCCCTGCTACAGGTCTATTGGTTTACCAAACTGACGGAACAACAGGTTTTTATCATTATAATGGCTCGGCATGGATTTATTTGCTCAATGGCAATACAGGTTGGGGCGTTACAGGCAACGGCAGCACTTCGGCCAGTAGTAATTTTATTGGCACAACAGATGCCACAGACTTTGTGGCACGCACTAACAATACAGAACGTTTTCGCATTGCCAGTGCTGGCAATGTGGGAATTGGTGGTGTACCAAGCCCTCTGGGGGCTTTGCACGTGTCTGGGCCAGTGGGTGCAAATTCATGGACATACATCGGTGGTAACCTGAATGGTACAGCCAATCCATCAACAAGCATGAACTACGGGTTAATGTATGGTTGGAACGCTTCAGGAGGACTTGGTGAGTCTGATCTTGTTTGGGGTACAGGCTTAGGTGCGGCACCTTCATTAAATTTTACTACTTGGAACGGCACAACTAAAACCAGAAGAGTGACCATCACAAGCGCAGGCAATGTAGGTATTGGCACTACCTCGCCCAGTAGTTTAGTACACGCCCTGACAAGTAGTACATCACCTACCATTTTGGTCGAAAATACGCTTGCCACAAGCTATGCCATGATTGGCTACAAAGGCACTGGCCGCGAATACAGAGTAGGTACGGGTAACGCAAGTGAAAGTACTTATGGGGTAAATGATAAATTTTTTGTATTTGATTATAGTGCCAATGCCATGCGTATGGCCATTGACGCATCTGGAAATATGGGCATCGGGACAACTTCTCCGACAAGCCGCCTACATGTCCTAAACGGTATGATTACGACCGAAAACACGACAGCGACAAGCTATGCCATGGTAAGTTATAAAGGCAGTGGCAGAGAATATAGAGTGGGAACTGGCGGCGCAAGCGAGTCAGGATATGGCGTAGCCAATACTTTTTTTGTGTTTGATGTAAATGCCAATTCCATGCGTATGGCCATCGACGCGTCGGGGAACATGGGTGTCGGCACGACTTCGCCCAGCGAAAAAATAGATGTGCCTTCTGGCAAAATCAATGTAGGCCAATTAACAGGTTATCAAACTAAAATTGGAGCTGGTTTTATTGATTTTTACGATGTTACGGGAGCAACTAAAACTTCTAATATTGCTCAAAACAATTCCAGCGGCGATTTGTATATCAACAATTTAACCGCCAGTAACAACACTATTATTAACTACAATAACGGCGGTTTCCTTGGTATCGGTACAAACGCGCCAACTGTAAAACTTCAGGTTTACAACGGCTCTACAACAGGCAAATATACGACTACAGGTTGGACGCACAGCTCTGACGCACGCCTAAAAACTAACGTAATGCCTGTAACACAAGCCCTTGCGCTTGTATCACAACTTAACGGCGTATATTACAACTGGAAGCAAACACCTAATGCCAACCGTCAAATTGGTTTCTTGGCGCAAGACGTTCGTAAAATCGTACCGGAGGTGGTAGAAGGCAAAGAAGGTGACATCGAAAAAGGCGAAACACTTTCGATGGCTTATCAAAATCTTGTGCCTGTATTGGTAAATGCCATCAAAGAGCAACAAGCCCAAATCGAGGCGTTGAAAACAGAAAATGCGTCTCTAAAAATCCAAAACAGTTCGGTAGAAGCAAAGCTAAATAACATGGAAGCGAGCATTCAAGAACTGAAAAGTTTACTTCTGTTAGAAGCGAAACAGAAGTAACAAATGCTCCATTATCGAAACACTTCCTTACAGACTATTCTTCATTTTTAAGAAATTATGATAGGAAGTGTTTCGGTGATATAATACTTCTGAAATAACGCATCTTTTAAGTGTTGTTTTAGTTCAATTTTGGATGATTTTTGTTTGATTTTGCTATTCGTCCCAGAATTCGGGCGTTTCGTCCCTTTGTTTTTAAATAGAAAAATCTTCTACATAGGTTTGTACTAATGAATAATGAAATGGTGCTTTTTAAGTCAATAAAACATTATTCTTTTCATTAGATAACTTCAATACTTCACAAACCTAATAATGCAATTATTTGCATCTCAATTTTTATGTTTAAAAAATACTTATTCTTCGCTTTCATTGGTATCAGCAACGTAGCTTTAGCGCAAGGCGTAGCCGTCAATACAGACAACTCCACTCCAGACAATTCTGCCATGTTGGACGTAAAATCCACTACCAAAGGCCTACTTACTCCGCGCATGACCGTCGCCCAACGTGTTGCCATCAGCAGCCCCGCCACGGGCTTGTTGGTGTACCAAACAGATGGAACAACAGGCTTTTATCATTACAACGGCTCGGCTTGGACCTATTTGCTCAATGCCAATACAGGTTGGAGTACGTTAGGCAATGCGGGAACTTTTGTTGGTTCTAATTTTATCGGAACGACAGATAACAATGATTTTGTAACACGTACTAATAACACAGAAAGAATGCGTGTAACCGCTGACGGCAATGTGGGTATTGGCACACTCCCCTTAGGAGGCTTGCATGTATATGGCGGATTGGGTGCAAACTCATGGACGTATTTGGGTGGTAACCTTAATGGTTCTGCTCCGAACCCATCGGCAGGCGTAAAATCTGGGCTAATGTATGGCTGGAATGCCTCTGGTGGTTCTGGCGAATCTGACCTTGTTTGGGGTACAGGCTTAGGGGTATCACCTTCCTTATTTTTTACAACTTGGGACGGCACAACCAAAACCAGAAGAATGATTATCACCAGCTCAGGTAATGTAGGCATTGGCACTTCTTCCCCCGCCCAAAAATTAGATGTATGGGGAAATTTATGTTTTGCAGGGGCTTTGATGCCCAGCAATGTTGCAGGTACAGCAGGACAAGTGCTTACTTCGGCAGGAGCAGGAATTGCTCCGACTTGGACAAGTATTAATAACGGCCTTACGCTAACCAGTGGGGTCATGCAATTGGGAGGGACTTTAACCAAAGCAACCACTATTTCAACGAATAGTTTTACACTTAATGTAGCAGGTTCAAGTCTTACTACCACCATTGCAAGTACAGGTTATGTAGGTATTGGGGCAACCCCTAATGCGCCATTAGAATTTGGAACTACCGTTGCAAACCGCAAGATAGTTTTGTACGGAACTTCCAACAACGACCACCAATTTTATGGAATGGGCGTAAACGCATCTACTTACCGTTTTCAAGTGGATGCCACAAGCTCCGATTTTGTTTACTATGCGGGAACAACCAGTACTACTTCTAATGAATTAATGCGCATTAAAGGAAATGGGAATGTAGGCATTGGTACTAATGCCCCAACTGCCAAACTTTCGGTGAATGGCACAGCCAACAATGCTACAGGAAACTGGACCGTGTTCTCGGATGCACGCGTAAAAACAGTAACAGGCCAGTTCACGGATGGTTTGGATGTGGTAAAACAAATTAATCCTATTACCTTCCAATACAATGAAAATGCGCCGTTCCCTGTGAAAGACGAGCAAATTGGTATCATTGCCCAAGAATTAGAAAAAATTGCGCCTTACATGGTCTGCAAACAAAAAAATGACAAAATCAAGGATTTGCGCGAGGTAAACCCACAAGCCTACACTTTCCTTTTGATTAATGCCATTAAAGAACAACAAGCCCAAATCGAGGCTTTAGAAGCTGCTAACGCTGGACTAAAATCAGAAAATGCAGGTTTTAAAACTAAACTTTCTGAAATAGACACGCTGAAAGCAGAAATGAAGCAAATAAAAGATTTGCTCAATATCGAAGCATCTAACAAAAAGTAACAACATGAAAAAAGCTTTTTTACTACTAATCACAACCATAACATCGCAATGCGTTTGGGCGCAAGGCATTGTACTCAACAGTGGCGCAACCATCAACGTTACCAGTGGTACAAATTTGCGTGTTGTTAATTCATTTCTTGCCAACAAAGCAGGCGGCAGCATCAACAACGACGGTACGATTTACTTAGACAGTACATATCAGCAAAGCGGCGCAACTTATACGGGTGGTGCGGCCAGTTGGTTGTGGTTTGAAGGAACTTCTAATCAAAGTATTATTGCTACTTCCGCGCCGACCATCGCGCGTCTGAAAGTAGATAATGCCGCTGGCGTTACGCTTACACAAGACCTCAACATCTCTGATGTGCTGATGCTCACCCAAGGTACGCTTGACCTGAACAGCCATAACGTTGATTTGGGAGCAACTGGCGTACTTTTGGAAGGTCGCGCCGCCAACAGAACCGTAGTGGATAATACTTCTGGCCTGAGCCAAAGCAACAAAGGTGGTTACATTCGTGCCAGCAGCCGCAGTACAAACAGCACACTGACGGAAGTAGCAGGCATGGGTATTCACTTGGCCGATGCGGGTACGGTGAGCATAGACCGTTACCATTATCAGGGTACAAGTGTCGGTAGTGGCGGTATCAAAAAAGTATATGAGGTATCGGGTACGCCTACCAATGCACAAATGCGTATTGAGTTCAGTGCCAATGAATTGGGTACAATGGCTAATACAAATGCCTTGCAACTATACCATTTCAACGGCTCTACTTGGGACAAACATACTAGCACTTGGAACAACGCGTTGCCTTCTTTCGTGGACGGCACGGGTATCAACTCGTTTTCGCCTTGGACGGTGGGCGAAGAACCTCCACTACCGATTCAACTACTTCGTTTTGAAGGAAATAGAAAAAATCCTGAAATCGTAACACTGAACTGGAAAACTGCTTCCGAAATTAATAACAATGGTTTTGAAGTAGAAATGTCGGCAGATAATCAACGATTTGAGAAAGTAACTTTTGTGAAAGGAGCAGGAAACAGCAACAAATCCATTGATTACCAAACCAACGTACCGCAAGCTGATGCCGCTTATTTTCGCCTAAAACAAATAGATGCGGACGGAAAATTTAGCTATTCGCATAGCGTATTTGTAGGCACAGAACGCCAAACGCTCGCCGCTTCTATTTATCCTAACCCCAACAAAGGAAACTTTACGCTGTTGTGTAATGGTTTAGACCAAAGTACGGGAAGCTATGAAATTAGCAATGCTTTAGGGCAAATGGTGGCCAGCGGTGTAGTTCGGGCAAGTTCCGAAAATCTGATATTGAACAATCTGCCTGCGGGAATGTATTTTGTAAAAATAGCCGTAGGTGAGACAATAACATTACAAAAAATGGAAATAACGAAGTAAATGTCTTGCTCGTAAAAATAGAGAAGCTCCAGCAAATTTCAAGAGAAATAAGTTGGGGCTTCTCTATTTTCGTGGGTGAATGAGATAGAGCGTTATAAAAAAGCAGAAAGCTCTTTGTTTGTTTGCTCAACAATTTTTACTTTGTAAGCATTGTTAAATTGTTTTCTTAAATCCCCGCATTATGTCTTTAGAACTTTTGCGCCAACAAATAGACGAATTAGACGAGCAAATCATTGGTTTGCTTAACCGCCGTATGGAGGTGGTCAAACAAATTGGGCAGTTCAAACGCGACCAAAAAACTGTCGTATATCGTCCTGAACGTGAGAAGTTTATCATAGAACGCCTCGACAAACTTAGCTCTACGGGCTTGCTGAACAGAGCCGCCATAGAAGCCATTTACTTAGAAATTTTTGCGGTAAGTAGGCACTTGGAACTCAGCGAAAAAATCGCGTATCTGGGGCCTGAAGGTAGTTTTTGTCATCAAGCCGCCGAAAGCCGTTTTGGGGCGATAAGCACGTATTTCCCGTTGCCAAATATTAGTTCGGTGTTTGAGGCGGTAACCACCGAACGCGTGCGGTTTGGGGTTGTGCCTATCGAAAACAACCAAGAAGGAACGGTGCAAGAATCCATTGACAGACTGCTGGAAGGTGGCGTGCAAATTGTGGCGGAACTGGCCTTGCCAATTCATTTTTCGTTTGCCAGCCAACAAGAAGATATGCGCAAAATCAAGCGTATTTATTCCAAAGATATAGCCTTCGGCCAGTGTCGCAAATTCTTGAATGATTATGCCAAAGACATTGAACGTAAGGAAGTTGCTTCTACATCGCTTGCCGCAAAACTCGCTTCCGAAGACCCTGAAGGCGCAGCACTTTGCGCAGAAGTAGCCGCCAAACTTTATAATTTGCCTGTGCTTTTCTCGAACGTACAAGACAGCAGCAATAACCGCACGCGCTTCTTGATTTTGAGCAAAACATTTAGTAACCAACCAAGCGGCCAAGACAAAAGTAGTTTTGTGGCGCAGCTTTCCAACGAACCGGGTAGCCTTGCCAACTTGCTCAACGAGTTTAATTCGGCACACATTAACCTAAATCGTGTGGAAAGTCGTCCCGCGCGCGAAGGCAATGCTTTCAATTACAAATTTTTGATAGAATGCGACGGTCACGTAAGCAACGAACCGCTAAAAAGTATTGTTGAAAATAGCCAAAACGCGCTCAAGTGGATTGGTAGCTATGTTAAAGAGTGTTAATATTTGTTAAAAAACATTAAGATAGAACTTTTATATTCTAAATTTTAGTTGGATATACTGAACTTTGTGCAAAGTATTAGCTTAAGATAGGCTGGTGCTTTGCACATTTCTTTTTCTAAACAAATTCTAATATAGTTATTGCAACAGTATTTTACTAAAAACGTCTTTCAACCGTTGGTTAATCCCATGAAACAAATTTTTGCAATTGCGTGTACTGCATTCTTGCTGTTTGCCAGTACGTTAGCACGAGCACAACAGCAGCGTCCGAGCATTGTGGGGCGCGTAATTTCGGCCTCTGATACTTCGCCACTGATTGGTGCAACGATTATTCTCCAAAATGTAGCCGATTCGAGCAAACAAGGCCAAGCCGCCGACGAAAACGGACGTTTTAGGTTTATGAATGTGGCCAACGGAGAGTATTTACTCAAAATCTCTTACATTGGTTATCAGAATTTTAGCAAACGAATTTCTTATACAGGCGAAATGTTACGCTTAGGAAAATTGGAGCTGAAAGAAGGCCGCGAGCTACAAACCGTAGTCGTTTCGAAGAAGCTGCCACCAGCAACCCAAAAAGGCGATACCACAGAAATGAGCGCGTCGAGTGTGAAGACCCACAAAGACGCTAATGCGGAAGATTTGGTAACTAAAATGCCCGGTGTGATGATGCAAAATGGCACATTGCAAGCACAAGGCGAAAACGTAAAAGAAGTGTTAGTGGATGGCAAGCCGTTTTTTAGCAGCGACCCGACGACGGTTTTGCGCAATTTGCCTGCCGAGATGATAGACAAAGTACAAGTGTTTGACAAGCAAAGCGAACAATCACAATTTTCGGGTTTTAATGATGGCAACACGTCCAAAACGATCAATATCGTAACGCGTCCCGATATGCGCAATGCTGTTTTTGGGAAAGCGTTTGCGGGCTATGGCGACCAAGACCGATTCAGTGCGGGAGGCAACGTAAATATTTTTAATGGCGATCGCCGCATTAGTATTTTGGGTTTGGCTAATAATATCAATGAACAAAATTTTGCAATAGAAGACATCGTGGGAGCTACGAGCAGCGGCTCAAGCGGTGGCGGTGGTATGGGGCGCATGATGCCGCCTCCTGGTGGAATGCGTGGCGGTGGCCGTCCTGGTGGCGGAGGTGGTGGCTCTGACATCAGCGACTTTTTGGTAAATCAAAGTAGCGGTATTACCAAATCTTTTGCTGTGGGGATAAATTATGCCGACAAATGGAGCAAAAACACCGATGTTACGGCCAGTTATTTTATTAACTCAAGCCAAAACAATGCCCTAAGCACAACTTCGCGCCAGTATGTGAGCAACTCAACTATAGGGCAATTTTATTCGCAAAATAGCTCGTCGTACAGCAAAAATTTGAACCACAAGTTCAATATGCGCATCGACCACAAAATAGATTCGTCTAACTCAATTATGATTCGCCCGAAACTTACGCTACAAACCAGCGACGGCAACAGTAATTTGTACGGACAAACGAGTTTGGAAAATAATTTGCTCAACAATACGCGCAACGACGTAAAAACCAACATGGAAGGTTTGAGTTTCTCAAATGAATTACTTTTCAGACATAAATTTGCCAAAGTTGGCCGTACTTACTCTGTTGGTTGGAACACAGGCTACACCGACAACACAGGCAAAAGTTATTTGTACACGGGAAGTAATTATTACGAAACAGATACTATTAGTTCGGAAGTGAATCAGTTTAGCGACATACAACAAACGGGCTGGACGAACACGGGTACGGTTTCTTATACCGAGCCACTTTCTACCAAAAGTTTCTTGCAGGCAACGGGCACGGTGTCGTACAAACCCAACAATTCGGACAAAAAAACTTGGCAATACGACAACGCGCAGTCGGCGTACAGCACTTTTGATACAACGCTTTCCAGCAAATTTGAAAGCTATTATTTGACACGTGGAGGCGGTTTGGATTATCGTTTCCAAACGCAAAAAGTGGAATTTAATGCAGGTGCACAGTACCAACGTGCCACGCTGCACAGCGACCAAACTTTCCCATCGGAATATAAAATCAATCGTGAGTTTGAAAATATTTTGCCAACGGCGATGCTGAAATACAATTTCTCGAAACGCAAAAATATTCGTATTAACTACCGTACTTCGACTAACTCGCCAAGTATCAGTCAGTTACAAGAAGTAGTGAACAATAGCAACGCTTTGCAGTTGAGCACGGGTAACGCGCAGTTGCGCCAGACGTACCAACAAAATCTTTTTGGGCGTTTCATGTCGTCGAGTGTGGAACACAGCAACACGATGTTCTTGATGTTTGGTAGTTCGTTTGTGAAAGACTATATCGGTAACAGCACGATTATTGCCAGCAAAGATACGTTGATAGATAATTCTATTTCTTTGAAAAACGGTTCGCAGCTCACGCGCCCTGTCAATTTGAAAGGTTACTACGATATGCGTAGCTTTTTCATGTACGGCGTGCCTGTGTCGGCTATCAAATCTAACGTAAATCTTACAGCTTCGTTTAGCTATACGCATACGCCTGGTAGCATCAATGGCCGTACGAATTATGCCAAATCGCCGAGTTTTGGCTTGGGCGTGATGATAAGCAGCAACGTGAGCGAAAAAGTAGATTTCTCGCTTTCCTCGCAAACCAACCGCGTGGAAGTAACCAATACGTTGCAAAAGCAATCGAACTCGAAATATTGGAATCAGAGTAGCAGAGGCCGCGCCACGATTACGTTCCCGTTCGGGTTAGTGTTACAGACGGATTTGCAACACCAATATTATTCGGGTTTGAGTTCGGGTTACAACCAAAATTATTTGCTTTGGAATGCGTATATAGCTAAAAAATTCCTCCGCAATCAGGCTGGCGAGCTAAAACTTTCGGCTTTCGATTTGCTCAAGCAGAACAACAGCGTACAGCGTAACATTACAGAGACGTATTATGAAGACGTGCAAACCACTGTGTTACAGCGTTATTTTATGCTTACGTTTACTTACAAAATTAAAGGTGTGATTCGCAAACCTGTTCCAGCAGGTGCCAGCAAACAAGGTTAAGACTTATGTTTTGAGAGTAAAGAAAAGGCCGTACTTGATGCAAGTGCGGCCTTTTTGTTATATTTTCGGAAAAACAGAAGCCAATAAACATGATGTTAAGGAAATATTTGGGGGAAATAAAACGACACAAACACTTGTATTTGTGGCTGTTGTGTTGGCTGTGGCCGCTGGTGAGTTTGGCGCAAGACCCCGTACATTTTACTTATGATGACGAAACCGACTTGCCGTCCAATGAAGTGTACAGCATAGCCCAAGATCCGCGCGGATTCATCTGGATTGGTTGCGACGCTGGCCTGTACAAATTTGACGGCGTGCGTTACATCGGCTACAAATGCGTGACGCAAAAGTCTAAATCTGTAACGGGACTCACGTTTTCCACGTCGGGGAAGCTGTATTGCCACAATTTCCAATCACAAATTTTTGTGCTGGACAACGACACGTTGCGCGAGTTGATGCACGGCTATGCCAAAATTCCAAACATTGCTTGCGACAAAACAGGCAACTTGTGGGTAAATGACCAAATCGGGCTGGCTGTGTATAACGAAGCACAAAAACAATGGAAAAATTATGAAAATATCGGGGTCAATAGTGTTTTTACGGACAAAGAGTTCACCAAATCCATCAAAATAACCGCCGCCAATGAGAAGTATTTTTTGGGAACGGCTGGCGTTGGGGTTATCAGAGAAAATAAACTGCGTTTTATTAAAAGTGAAGTGCTTGAAAAAGAAGGAATTGGGAGTTTTTTGGTAGAAGTAATTGATAAGAAAATATACCTTTTGTCAATCAAAAATAATAAAATGTACGTGTATGATGGTGAAGGTTTTAAAGAATTTAAGAACGAGAAATTTAGAAATGCTGTAGGTCTAAAAAAAGTAACGAATATTAAGGCTCTTCCCGACGGAAACTTATGGATATGTACTTATAACGGCATTATTTGTTATAACCAACGTACCGATAATGTATCGTTGTATTATCCTAATTTTGCTTTTTCAGATTGCCTCATAGACCGAGAAGGAAATTACTGGTTTACTACGCTACAATCTGGCCTTATTCGAGTACCTAATTTTAAGTATTTAGTTTGGAATAAGTTAGAAAATAATAAAATAATTAAAATAGAAACCGATACAAATCATGTCTATTTTACGACGATAAACGGAAATATCGGGCAAATAAATACCCAAACTAATCAATTAAATACTTTTTATACAGGCCGAAATGAAGATATTCAATCTCTGAATTATATCACAGAAGATAAATGTCTGTACTTTTTTACAAATAATACCTTGTACGGCTTAAAAAACAACAAAATAACGGTTGTTTTGGAAAAAACGCCACCGATAAAATACGTCCAGAAAATAAATAATATATACCTTGTTTGTACGTCGTTTGGGGCGTTTTTTTATGATTTTCTGGCAAAGAAAAAACTAAGTATGATTACGCCGCATTGGTCGCGAGAAATGGCTTATGACTCCGTCAATAAAACCGTTTGGCTGGCAACTAACCAGGGTTTGTTTGGGCTTCGGTGGCAAAATGATACTTGGCAAATGTGCGATTCGTTGCTGGTACAAAAGCAAATTGTTTCGGTGAGTTTTTCGCAAGAAACTGGTCAATTGTTTGTCTTGGCTTTCGATGGAAAAATATATCAGCTTACGGATTTGCGGCAATTAGAACTTGTTGGCAGCCTTCCGAGCAACGCACAACCATATCGTATTCAGGCACATAAACAAAAATTATACATCACCACCAACAAAGGCCTGTGGACGTTGGATATGGCACAAAGGCAGCTCAAAGCCATTGATTTGCATGAAGGTTTGGCTTCCGACAACGTGCAAGACCTCGTCATTTTGGGCAAAAATGCGTGGTTAGCTACGGGAAAAGGTTTGCAAAAAATTCTGCTAACCGAACACCAAACCATTGCCAAAGCCAAGATTTATTTGAAAAATAAAGATTTTAATTATTCTGGTATTCAATTGCAATACGGACAAGGACTTGTTTTGCAACCCGAAGCAAGTCATTATTATAGCAATGGTAAATTTGAATATGCGTATCGTATTCGAAATGCAAATGCAGAATGGAATAAATTGCCTGCGTCTGTGAGCGAAATTAATATACAAAATATTCCGATAGGAAATTTTGAAATAGAATTAAAAGCCATTGATTATTGGGGGAAGGATTCGGAAAATATAATCACAATTTCGGGGTATGTTCATCCACCATTTTGGAAAACGTGGCAATTTATGGTTTTTGTGCTGTTGTGTTTTTTACTTTTGGTGTATTGGATTTTCAGAAGGCAACTAGCCAAACGCCAAAAAGAATTAAAACAACAAAACGAGTTGAATATCTCGAAACTCACGGCCATACAGTCGCAAATGAATCCGCATTTTATTTTTAATTCACTTAATTCTATTCAAGATTTGGTGCTGAAAGGCGATGTAGAAAACTCATATTCTTATCTGACTACTTTTTCTAATTTGGTACGAAAAACTTTGCAATTTTCGGATAAAGATTTTATTGATTTTGAGCAAGAAATAAAACTCTTGGAAATTTATTTATCACTGGAAAAATTGCGATTCAAAAAAGATTTTAATTATAGCATCGACACGCATGAAATAGAAGATATTCTCATTCCGCCGCTATTGGTTCAACCCTTTATCGAAAACGCGCTGATACACGGACTTTTGCACAAAACAGGCGCAAAAACATTGAAAATACGCTTTAGTTTGGCCGAAAATTTGGTTTGTGTAATAGAAGACAACGGCATCGGGCGCGAAAATGCCAAAGCGATTCGGGCACGCCAACGCGCCGAACACGAATCTTTTTCGGGGAAAGCCATCGGCAAACGGTTCGAGATATTGAGCGAGTTGTTTGCCGAAGATTTGGGCTACGAATACGAGGATTTGATGGAAAACGGCCAGCCTGTCGGCACGCGCGTTGTGCTACGGATTCCGTTCAGACACAAATTTTAGTTGTTGCCAAACAATTTGGGCTGTTAGTGAAAAACGCTTAGGCCAATGCCACAAAAAAAATATGTTTGTGGTCTGAATCAGAATTTATTTTTAAGAGAAATATGCAGAAAATCAGGGCTTTGTTGGTGGATGATGAAGAAAGTGCGCGCGATGTGCTGGGCAATTTGCTATTGCGTTTTTGTCCGCAAGTGGAGCTACTGGCCAAGTGCGAAAACTTGCCCGAAGCCGTCGCTCGCATCGAAGAATTGCAACCGCAGTTAGTATTTTTGGATATAGAAATGCCCAATTATGCGGGCTTTGAAATCGTTAATTTTTTCCCCGAAATCAATTTTAAAATCATTTTCGTAACCGCTTACGACAAATACGCCATCAGAGCATTTGAAGTGGCGGCGATGGATTATTTGCTAAAGCCAATTGATATTGAGCGACTTAAATTGTCCGTAGAACGTGCCCGCAAAGAACTGGACATAGAACAACAGGCGCAACGGCTGCCGCTGCTGGGGCAAACTCTCGAAAGCCAACAGATAAAAAATATTGTGATAAGCGACCGTTCGCAGCAATATATTATTGGCGTGGACGAAGTGATTGCCATTGAGGCGCAAGAGTCGTATTGCACCATTCACACCCAAGCCAAAAACTATGTGGTAAGCCGCAATCTCAAGCATTTTGAAACGATGTTGGCCAGTTTGCCGCAGTTTATCCGCACGCACAAATCTTGGTTGGTGAATAAGAAACAGTTACAGTCTTATTCCAAATCTGAGATGCTGATTACGTTGCGAAATGGCCTTGTGGTCAAACTTTCCAAGTACAAAAAAGCGGAATTTGAGGAGGCGATTTTGAAGTAATGGGCTGTTGCTGAAACAAATTGTCCGTTGCTGAAACAAATGCGTTGCGGCTGGACAGCAAGCTATAATTTTGGGTGTAATTACTAAAAAATATAAATTTTATGAAAAAAATCTACACCCTTATTACAGCTTTACTGACAGGATTCGGGGCATTTGCTCAAATCCCCACGAACGGACTTGTCGCTAAATATTCATTCAACGATAGCACCAACCTTGTTACCGACAACCACACAGGCACGTATCCGCTAACAGGTAGCACTACCGTAACTTCGTCTGCCGATGGTTTTACAAATTCACCGTCCAATAAAAGTGCAGAATTTACAGGAGCTACGACATCTGCACTCAGTGTTAATAATGCGGCTTTTCGTACACCATGTTTCACGATTTCTGCGTGGTTTAAAGTATCTGCTTTTCAGTCTTATAATACTATTGTTTCCACTCGGTATAATCCAACAGGACCTTACTACAATTCTTTCAATTTACATACAGGGAATAGTACTGCAGCAGGGAAAAAATTGAGATTAACTTACAGACCGATAGGTACTAACGAAAAGACAATAACTGGTACTACTGTCTTAGAAGAAGGGGTTTGGTATCATGCTGTGGCCGTTTATGACTCACTTTATGGTAGGGCACAAATCTTTTTGAATGGCTCTTTAGAAGCAAGTTATACTTATGCTTTTGGGAATGGAATTGCTTACATAACTGACCAAGACAGACCTTTTGTAATAGGTAATGTAAATCCTGCTGCTAATGGTAACGGATTTATGGGAAAAATAGACGAAGTATTGTTCTATAACCGCGGACTTTCAGATTTAGAGGTACTTAACCTTTGGCATTCTTATTCTTCCCCTGGTATGCCGACCACTGGTTTAGTGGCTAAATATTCTTTTATCGGTCTTAATGGGATTAAAATAGATAACTCAGGTAATCTGAATAATGTCCTTACCAATGGAGGTACGGTGTCATCAGGCAATGGTTATCAAAATTTGGCGAACTCATCAGCTACATTTGCTGGCGACGGAAATTCAATACTTTCGTCTGAGAGTTATGCATTTCGTACTACATCGGTGAGTATGGCAACTTGGATTAAACCTATGAACTTTAATCCCAATAACACGATTGCTGCCATTCGTTATAATGCTTCGGGAGCTCCGTATAATTCCATTAATTTATCTACAGGTACGAATGTTAGCAAAAAAGTAAGTTTTACTTATTATACGGCAGGTAGCACAAGCGAAAAAAACATTCAAGGTACAACTGTGTTGCAGACTGGCACTTGGTACCACGTGGCTGCTACTTATGATGAGACGACAGGTATAGCTAAGTTATATGTGAATGGTAATTTGGAAGCCACTTCCACCACTGGAAGCCCTGGTGCTATTCTTTATAACGATAAGCCTTTTGTAATGGGCAATATCCCTAATGTCAATAATCATGGTTTGGTAGGAATGATAGATGAGTTTCTATACTACAGCCGTGCGCTTTCGGCGAATGAAATTTGCGGAATTTATAGTGGTGCCTCTTGTACTCCAACGGCCACAGCCGCCGCACACACTGCCCCGCGCCTTGAAGTTTATCCGAATCCAGCCCAAAACGTGCTGAACGTGAAAAATGTGGCCAAAGGCGCAACGTTGCAAATTTTGGACATGACGGGCAAAGTATTGCAAAGCAGTTTTGCCACCAACCTCAACACGTCGGCTTTGGCTGATGGTTTGTATTTGCTGCGCGTAATTTCTGCCGAAGGCACCCAAACACAGAAGTTTATGATTACAAGATAGTTTGGAAATTTAGGTTAGTTTTTGCCCTCTTGTTTCTGATATTGAATCGGAAGCAAGAGTTTTTTTTGGGGGAATTGCTGGATATTTCTACAATGAAGGCCAAACAATGCACGCCACAAATTTTGGATACAATAATCTCTCTTTTGGATACATTGAACAATAGGATTCTTTGGACATTTGCATTAGAAATTTATAAAATAAAAATACCAATGCAAACAGTAAAATTGAGTAATGGCGTAGAAATGCCAATATTAGGTTTCGGTGTATTCCAAATTCCTGAAGACCAGAGCGAAAAGGCCGTACTTGATGCAATTCAGACGGGTTATAGACTTATAGATACCGCTTCGGCTTATGCCAATGAAAGGGCAGTAGGCAATGCGATTAGAAAAAGTATCGTGCCCAGAGAAGAGCTTTTTATAACTACAAAACTTTGGGTGCAAGATATGGGCTACGAAAAGGCTAAAGCAGCATTCCAGAAATCTTTGGACAAACTACAATTAGAGTATTTGGATTTGTACCTGATTCATCAACCTTTTGGTGATGTGTTTGGTGCTTGGCGAGCAATGCAGGAGTTGTATCAGGAAGGAAAAATTAGAGCGATTGGAGTAGCTAATTTTCAGCCAGACAGAATGATGGATTTGATTAGTAATAGTGGTTTTACGCCAGCTATTAACCAAATTGAGACACACCCGTTTCATCAACAGATTGATAGTCAGCGGTTTTTAGAAGCAAATTCAGTTCAAATCCAATCGTGGGGGCCATTTGCAGAAGGCAAAAACAATATTTTCGAAAATGAAATATTAGCGGCCATCGGCAAAATTCACCAAAAAACGGTAGCACAAGTCATACTTCGTTGGCTCACACAAAGAGGAGTGGTAGTTATTCCCAAATCGGTGCGTAAAGAGAGAATGGTTGAAAATTTTGATATTTTCGATTTTGAACTTTCGGCAGACCAGATGCAAACAATACAGACGTTGGACACCAATGCCAGTTTATTTTTTGACCACAGAAACCCTGATATAGTCAAATGGATTAGCGGCATGAAACTAAGCGATTAACAATATGAACAGAAGAGATATTTTAAAAACAGCAGGATTGGGCTTTGCTGGCACTGCGTTAGCTCCCTTTGATTCTTTTGCGCACAAGGAAAATGACAATCTGACGAATGTAAACGCTTTATTGTCAGGTAAAAGAAAATTGGGCAGCTTGGTTGTTTCAAGTGTTGGTTTGGGAGTGCAAAACATGACCCGAACCTATCAGACGACTGTTCCGAATAGAAGCGAGATGCACAATATTATTCGAACGGCTTTTGATAATGGTGTTACGTTTTTTGATGCGGCGGAAGCATATGGCCCATTGGAAGTAGAACGAATTTTGGGAGAGGGTGTAAAATCTTTTCGTAACAAGGTCGTAATTGCTACTAAATTTGGGTGGAATATTGACATCGAAACGGGAAAGCGGCTGCCGGGATTGAATAGCAAGCCCGAACACATCAAAAAAGTGGTAGATGCTATGCTGAAAAGACTTCAAACAGACAGAATTGATTTGTTGTATCAGCATCGTGTAGATCCAGAAGTGCCTATTGAAGATGTCGCGGGTGTTATGCAGGAGTTAATGAAACAGGGGAAATTGCTACATTATGGCCTTTCAGAACCAGGCGTACAAACGGTCAGAAGGGCGCACGCCGTCCAACCAATTACCGCAATCCAAAACGAATATTCGATGCTGTGGCGTGGCTCAGAAAGTAAAATAATTCCACTTTGTGAAGAGTTGGGTATTGGTTTTGTTTCGTGGAGTCCGCTTGGCGTGGGATTTCTTACGGGAGCTATCGACGAAAATACACGATTTGCACAAGGCGATATTCGTGGTACAGAAACTCGTTTTGCTCCTGATAATCTTCCAAATAATCTGAAGTTGGTGGAACTTTTGAAAAAATGGGGCAAGGCCAAAGAGGCAACTCCAGCCCAAGTGGCATTGGCTTGGCAACATGCCCAAAAAACATTTATTGTACCTATTCCTGGCACTACTCAAATGGCGCACATGATGGAAAATGTTGGTGCAGAGCGTGTTAAATTTACAGCCAGCGAGTTGCAAGAGTTTAACCAGCAGTTAAATCAAATTGAAATAGTGGGCAAGCGTCTGCCCGACATGGTGCAGGCTTTTTCGGACGTGGAAGCTCCTGCCAAAAAATAACTAAATTTATAAGCCAAAATGTAACAAAACCCCAATGAGTAAGCCAACAAGCAAAAACGAAATCAAGACAGTATCGCAATATCATCAGTTGTGTGGTTTGCCAAAGCCATTGCATCCGATGTTAAGCGTTATTAATTTAGAAGATATTGATTTTACTATTAATCATGATTTTTGGAAGAATTATGTACATGGCTTGTATTCGTTTTCTGTCAAACGGGGAATGACCTCCAAATTAAAATACGGACAAACGGATTTTGATTTTGATGATGGTATTTTGGCTGTCACTGCTCCTAAACAGGTCTTTAGTACCGAAAAATTTGAGGATAATATCAAACTCACGGGCTATAAATTTATTTTTCACCCCGACTTTATTAAGAGCTTTCCTTTGGCCAAAAATATCCACAACTACGGCTTCTTTTCTTATTCAAACAATAAAGCTTTATTTCTTTCGGATAAAGAAGAACAAATTATTTTGAACCTGTTCAAATCCATAGAGCAGGAATGCCAAAATAATCTGGATAAATTCAGCCAAGAAGTCATAATTGCTAATATAGAATTGTTGCTTGTGCACATTGACAGGTATTATAATCGGCAATTTCTTACCCGAAAAAATATCAGTAGCGATGTTTTGGCCAAAATGGAACAATTGCTAAACGATTATTTTGAGGCTGGGAATAATGAGCTACCAACCGTGCAATACTTCGCTGACCAACTAAACCTAACGCCCACGTATTTAAGTGATTTATTAAAAAATCTGACAGGACTTACCGCCCAGCAGCATATTCATGAAAAACTTATAGAAAAATCTAAAGAATTGTTGACTACTACTAATCTTTCTGTAAGCGAAATTGCCTATCAGTTGGGTTTTGAATTTCCACAGTCGTTCAATAAGTTATTTAAGAAAAAAACTGGCCTGACACCTGTGACGTATAAGCAGACATTTAATTAATTAAAACTAAACCCTTTTCTGATTTTTGTTTACCAATTAAATGAAATAACGTTTTTAGTGTTAAAAGGCCGTACTTGATGCAAGTGCGGCCTTTTTGTTTTATAAAATCATATACACCGACGAAGCGGGGCACATTCCCGCGAACTGTGCAGTGTTACGAATAGCCGCAGGTGCAGTGTTTCGGTTGGCTACCCTAAAATTCTTTTTCTCAAAATAACCTTGCGCCGTTGTGGTAAGCAGATGCACGGTTGTTTGAGGCGTTTTATATTTTTTCAGAAAAATGCTAAGTAAGGCCTCGCCAATTCCTTGTTTTTGGTGGGCGTGATGCACGGCAAACGAACGCAAAAACACATCATTGCCGTAAAGCTCAGCCCCAATACAACCCACTACGCATTTGCCGACGCTGGCCACTTCAAACACCACTTTGGAGTTGTGCAAATCGCTGTATTCCAGATGGTTTTGGTCAAGCAAAACGGCAATTTCAGGCAATTGTTCATCCGAAAAATGTTTGTAATCAATCATTTGATTAAATCTTAGAATCTAAAAATCACCGTAATTAACTTGAAAGCATGGCAGTTGTAGTTCGCCGCGCCACATATCAACTACTTGGTTGCGGTCGTCGAGTACAAAATCTATGAAATATCGGCCTGCGATGTGCTGTTCGAAAAGCTCACGTTTTACCACCGAATCGCGGCGGTTGTCGGTAGTAGCCCGCATGATAAGCGCGTGATACGGCACTAAGTGTTTCTGCAACCAACGCAATGTTTGGGCGCGAAATTGGTCTGTTCGTCCCGAAACCAACAAAATTTTATGGCCTTGTGCCGCGTAATTGTTGAGCAAGTCGGCGACGGGTTGGTTTAATTCGTCAGTTTCGCAACGGCCTGTATCATAGGGGTTTCTGTGGTGTAATAATGCGAGTGTTCCGTCTAAATCGCAAATCAGAGCTTTGGGTAAATTGGCATCTTGTGCCGCGTAAATACCTGCTTTTTGCTTTAGTAACTTGTCGTTCATTTCTCGGATTACTTTCGCGCCAACGGGTTTGGGGCGTTGTGCGTCACGATGAATACACAGTTCCAGCGGCGTGGTCATCTCTTGTATTTCAATTTGTACGTTGTCTGTGTGTGCAGTGTTGTATTTTTCTATCAATTGCCTGAAATGCTCGTAATGATGGTCGGTGAGGTTGGTATCGTCCACGATTACGTTTTTGCCCGCGCGTAGTGCTTCCCAAATGAGTGTGTCGCGTACTTGTCGGATAAATTTTTCAGATTCTTTGCTCGTCTGGCCGTCGTCGAACATGAGGCGCAACTCGTCGCGGTTGATGCGTTTATATATGTTGGGTTGTTCTTTCAATAAATTTTTAGCCCATGTGGACTTGCCGCTACCAGGTAGCCCGCGCATCAGGATTATTTTTTTGTTCATTTTTTTGCTCATTGTACGCAGGCAAAGTTATAAAAGATGTTACGTTTTTTGAGCAGAAATGCGACATGGAATGTGAAATGCAAAGGGAAGTGTTTGCCGTGTTTTTTACTAAAATAAATACTAATATTTTGATGTAATGCGCTTTTGAAGTGTTTTGTATTTAATCGTTTTGGTATTTGTTTTATTTCGTTATGGTGGCATATTCTATCAAATGTAGTTCTGATAAAAATCATTTCTAAGGCAAAGGGCTATTGATAGTTTTGCATTATGATAACCACAACAGAACATACTATATCTCATTCGGGCTGCATGGCGTGTTCGCTGGTGCACCTGAATCCGTTGGGTATGTGCAGCAAGAAGAACTTGACGATGGTTTCTTCTTCCAAATCCAATATGTCGCTGGCCGAAGGGCAGGTTTTATATGAACAAAGTGCTATTTCGCAAGGTATTTATTGTGTTCATTCGGGGCATTTGTTGTTGGAAAAAAGCATTGCAGGTACCAAATACCCAATTAAGTTTTGCAAATCGGGTGATTTACTAGGTTTGGCTGCCATGTTCGGAACGCCTAGCCACCATCACACGGTTACGGCTATTTCGCCTGTGGAAGTTTGCTTTATTGATACGGCTGCGGCATGGCATTTGTTTGAAAATGAGCCAGCTTTTAACAAACAGGTAATGAATAGCTTAGTTGCAGACCTGAATTGGTTGGAAAGCAAAGCTTCGCTTTCTACTTACCTGAATGCCGAACAGCGAATTGCCGACGTGCTCACGATGGTATATCAGTCGTTTGGCGTTAATGATGAAGGTAAGTTGAATGTTCCTGTGAGTATTTTGCAGTTGGTGCAGTGGTGCAACGTATCGGCCAAAACGGCCACCCAGCTAACCAATGGCTTTGCTAACAAAGGTTGGGTAATAATAGAGAATGGCGTGATTACATCGGTTTTGGATTCCCGAAACCTCAAAATATAAGGCTTGTTGCTCAATGCCTTACCCATTACATTTAGTTTTGAGTTTTATTGATTAGGTGTTATAAAGCCGCTTCGTTTTTGGAGCGGCTTTATCTTTTTAGATTAGGGCACGGGGTCGTGTCCATGACCGCCCCAAGGGTGGCAACTCGCGATCCGTTTGGCGGCCAGCCAAAGCCCTTTGAATACGCCATGTTTTTGTAGTGCCTCCACTGTATATTGTGAGCAAGTAGGCGTATAGCGGCAGGCATTTGGCAAAATAGGAGAGAGGACGTATTGATAAATACGCACCAATAGTACCAACAGGCCTACAAATATATTTTTGATAAAATCCATAAAAACAGACTGTTAGAACAATGCACTGGCTATCTGACGCACCGATTCAGATTTTCCCATCGAATAGTAATGCAAACACGGAACGCCGCCAGCCATTAGTTCTTTGGACTGACTAATGCACCATTCTACACCCACTTTGCGTACGTCTGCATCTGTTCTGCAAGCCTCGATGCTTTCGGCCAACACTTCTGGCAAATCTATATGAAAAATGCGCGGTAAAATGTTGAGTTGCTTGCGTGTAGTCAGGGGTTTGAGTCCTGGAATAATCGGAACCGTAATGCCTTCTTCGCGGCAGCGTTTCACGAAGTCAAAATATTTTTGATTGTCAAAAAACATTTGCGTAACAATGTAATTGGCACCCAGTTCTATTTTGCGTTTTAGGTACTTAATATCAGTCGCCAAATTGGGGGCTTCAAAATGCTTTTCGGGATAGGCGGCTACGCCAATGCAAAAATCGGTGGCATACATGGCGTTCATTTCTTCGTCCAGATATTGGCCTTTGTTCATGCTCGTAATCTGCCCTAATAGCTCTGTGGCGTAATGGTGGCCGTCTGGTTCTGGTACAAAAACGCCTTCCGATTTGATGGCATCGCCTCTGAGTGCCAACACGTTATCTATCCCCAAGAAGTTAAGGTCAATCAGCGCATTTTCTGTTTCTTCTTTGCTAAAGCCACCGCAAATAATGTGCGGCACCGCGTCCACATGGAAGCGGTTCATAATGGCGGCACAAATGCCCACTGTGCCAGGGCGTTTGCGTGTGGTGATTTTCTCCAAAAAACCATTGGGTCGTTGCTTATAAACGTATTCTTCGCGGTGGTAGGTTACGTCTATGAACGGTGGTTTAAATTCCATCAAAGGTTCGATACCCTTGAACAGCCCCGTAATACTTTCGCCTTTGAGTGGCGGTAAAATTTCAAAAGAAAAAAGTGTTTTGTTGTTTGCGTTAGCAATATGCTGGGTAACTTTTGTCATGATAGGGCAGGTAATAGCAAGAAATAAGAAATGCAGCCAAATGGCCTTTTTATTGACAACAAATGTACGCTAATCGTGTTTTTTTTCAATAAATTTAAAAAATATGTTTTTGCTTGTCGGATAATTGTTACGCTTATGTTATAAAATGGCGCGTGTTGTGGTCTTTTCCCGAAATTCTTTGCAGCTTGCCATTTTTTAGATCTAATGTAAGGGGAAATTACCCCATTTTTTTAACAGAAAAATTGTATTTATTTTTTTATATAAAATGACATACCAAGAAACGATTGATTATTTATTTGGCGCATTACCGATGTATCAGAAGATTGGTAATGAGGCATTTAAGAAAGGATTGGAAAATATTTTGAGACTTTGCGACGCGATGGGGCAGCCGCATGCTCAATTCAAAACATTGCACGTAGCGGGTACTAACGGCAAAGGAAGCACCAGCCACAGTATTGCGGCGGTGTTGCAGGCGGCTGGCTACAAAACAGGACTTTATACTTCGCCTCATCTCAAAAGTTTTACGGAACGCGTCCGCATTGACGGCCAAGAAATTCCGCAACAAGAGGTGGTGGATTTTGTCGAAAATAATAAAGCATTGTTTGACGAAATTAAGCCTTCATTTTTTGAAATGACAGTGGCCTTGGCTTTTTGGTATTTTGCAAAAAACAACGTCGATATTGCCATTATCGAAGTAGGTTTGGGTGGCCGTTTGGATTCTACCAATATTATTCGTCCAGAACTTTCAGTAATCACCAACATTAGTTTTGACCATACCGAAATGCTGGGCGATACGCTTGCGCTGATTGCTGCCGAAAAAGCAGGCATCATCAAGCCGTTTGTACCTGTGGTATTGGGTGAAATTTTGCCAGAAACGGAGCAAGTTTTTAGAGAAAAAGCGGCACAAGAAAATGCGCCGTTGGTGTCGGCTAATGCAATTTTACGGGCAGAATACAAGGGGCAAGATGAAGATTATCAGCTCTTTGATGTTTATAAAGAAGGGCTTTTGTACTTCGAAAATTTGGCTTTTCAGCTAAAAGGCAGTTATCAGCGCAAAAATTTACCAACCATCATAGCGGCCCTAGACCAATTGCAGTTGCGTGGATTTTCGTTTACGGAACACGATTTGCGCGAAGGTTTGGCTAATGTTTCCACGCTTACTGGACTGAAAGGCCGTTGGCAAAAACTCACGACCAAACCCACCACGATTTGCGATACTGGCCACAACGAAAGTGGTTTGGCGCAGGTTTTGGCGCAGGTTTCGACCCAAAAATTTGATAATTTGTATATGGTCGTGGGCGTAGTGCGTGAAAAAGATTTGGCTAAAATATTGCCATTATTTCCCCAAAATGCCTATTACTTTTTCTGCCAGCCGTCCGTGCCGCGTGGTTTGCCCGCACAAGAACTTTTTGAAAAAGCAGCAGTTTTTGGACTCCGAGGCGAAGTAATCGTGAATCCAAATGAGGCATTGGCGCAAGCACGCCAAAGGGCAGGAGAGAGCGATTTTATTTTTGTGGGAGGAAGTACCTTTGTGGTGGCCGACTTAGATGAAATATAAGAAGTTGGTTTGTCTATAAATTTTCTTAGTAAAGAATAAAAATATATTTTTTATGATGTATCTTGCAGTAAGTTTGATTATAAAAAAAATGGCTTTTGCGGAGTTATGTTAAATACAAGAAAAATATATTTTGGCGTGTTGGTGGCTGTTCTGGGAATGATGCAAGCGTCTCATGCTCAGGTAGGTATAGGAACTGCATTTCCCAATAATAATGCAATATTAGAATTATCTACTAATAATAAAGGCCTGCTCATGCCGCGCCTGAATACTACCCAACGCGATGCGATGGGACTTGCCACCTCAGACGAAGGCATGGTGATTTACAACACTACTTTGGGCAAAATGCAGTTTTGGAATGGGGCGGCTTGGTCTGATATTGGGGCTGGTGGAGCAGGTATTCAAAACCAATTTGCGGCGGCACAAGCAGCTGACTACTGGATTTCGGGTAATGCCCGTATAGGAGCAAACCTGACCGTAGATGGTGTGGTGAATGTAAATACGACGAGTACAGGTACAAAAATGTTGTTGTATGATGCAGGAGCTTATGATTTTGCGACGGGGATTGCCTCAGCGGAATATTGGTTTTCTGTTCCAAACTCAACGGCTCAATACCGTTTTTATGCAGGCACAAACCCGCTGCTTACGCTCAAAGGTACGGGTAGTTTGGAGTTAGACAATTCTATTATTAATCGAAAAATAGTATTGTATAACCATGTTAATAACGAACATGAGTTTTCGGGTTTGGGTATTAATTCTGGTGTTTTTCGTTATCAAGTACCCGCCACCAACAACAGTCACGTATTTTATGCAGCACAGAGTAGCTCTTCAAGCAACGAACTGATGCGCATACAAGGCGATGGACGCATCGGGATCGGTACGGCAGCTCCTGCGGCGATGTTGGCGGTCGGATCTGCCAATGGTTTTCAGGTGAATGGTGCAGGTAATATATTGTCTATCAATGGAGTATCGACTAGTTTCCCTAATGCGCAAGGTACTGCTGGTACATTTTTGAAAAATGATGGTAGTGGCAATTTGTCGTGGTCGGCTGGTAGTTCGTTGCCTTCTGGTATCCTGAATCAGACTTTACGCCATAATGGAACGACTTGGATTGCCAACTCTGGCATTGTTACTGATGGTTCAAAAGCTGCCATTGGCGGTACGGCCATTACGGGTGCAAATCTAACGGTTGCGGGTGCAGGTAGTGCCAACATGACTTTGCAAGCAATAGATGCCACCTCACAAGGAGCTTCTGTGAATTTGAACGGCGCGGGCACTAATCCTAACTGGGTGGTAGATGTGTATGGAGCAGATTTGCGCCTACATCCAAGTTCGGCTACTAGCAATAATTTACAGATTTATAATGACCATGCCACAGGCCGTACAGGAATGTATGTGGAAGGTAATGTGGGTATTGGAATTGCCCCGTCAATAGGCTCTCAACTAGTTGTAAATGACGGTGTAATGAACAATGAGGCTCGCATAAAACTAATTACGGGGTCAACCTCAGGCACTACCGTGGGAGATGGCTTGGATTTGTATTCTAATGGCTCTAAAGCGGGGCTAATGAACAAAGAAGCTACCCCCTTGGTGTTAGGTGCTAATTTTATGGAAAAAATGGTGATTACGGAAGCAGGTACGGTGGGCATCGGGACGACAACCCCTTTTACTGATGTACATTTAGGGGCAATTCCGACGGGTGGTGAACTGGCGGGTACGAATGAGTTTCCGTTGGTAACAGCTTCGCGTGCCCTGATTACTTCCCAATCGCATAACGGCGGAAACACACTTGCGGCGGCGGAAACGGCTTTGATGTTGCATAGAGCGGGCGTGTCATCTGCTTCTTTTTCGCAGTTTGCTGCCTTTCGCCTCAAACGCTATAGTAATGTATCCAATGCTTCATTTACACAAATGGACATTTCTTTGGCTAATGGCCTCAATGACGGTGTACTCACTGATGTGATGTCTTTACGGGCCAATGGAAATGTGGGTATCGGTACAACCGCTCCAACGGCCAAATTAGAAGTGGCTGGCCAAGTGAAAATTACGGGTGGTTCGCCTGCGGCTGGCGCGGTGCTTACGTCTGATGCGACAGGTTTGGCCTCGTGGCAAGTTCCTACGCCACCGCCTGGAGCTTGGCAATTGACGGGTAATGTGGGAACCAATGCGGCTACGCATTTTATTGGTACAACGGACAACGTGCCTTTAGTTTTTAAAGTAAATGGTTCGCTTGCAGGTCGCCTTGATCAATTATTAAATAATACTTTTTTAGGAAATGCGTCGGGTTTGGCTGCTACAGGTGGTAATAATACAGCCATTGGTTCGTCGGCCATGATGAATATAGGAGCAGGTTTTCAAAATACGGCACTTGGGGTAAGTTCGTTGGCCAGTACAACAACTGGCAGTAATAACGTAGCGGTTGGTATATCGGCTATGGGTATGAATATCTCTGGTGGAAGCAATACGGCGGTTGGTTTTAATTCTCTCAATAGAAATTTATCAAGCGGTAACAACACGGCCGTTGGTGGTCAAGCACTTTTTTACACAACGGCTGGCAACAACGTTGGTGTAGGTTATAATGCAGGCCAAGCCAACATTACAGGTACAGGCAATGTGTTTGTAGGTTATGGCGCAGATGCCGCAACTAGCGGGTTGGCCAATGCAATAGCTATTGGTGCAGGGGCGATTGTTGGGGCATCGAATACGATGGTGTTGGGTGCTGGCGTAAAAGTGGGAGTTAATATTTCTACCACAAATGCAACTTTGCACCTAAATGATGTGATTTCTACTCAATCGGATATACGTTTGACCTCTACCAGTACAGGTACAACAAGCACAGATGGTTTGGCTATTTCTATCAATAATGCCGCAGCCAATATTTTATCTTACGAAGCCTTGCCCCTGAACTTTGGGACAAATGGCGCAAACAGAATGGTTATTACCAGTACAGGAAATGTAGGTATTGGAGTGGGGGCACCTTCCGAATTGTTAGAAGTAGGGGGGAATATAGAAATTCCTGCGGCCAACGAATATAAGTACGCGACGGCTAAAACACATTATTACAGTGTGCCTGTGGCAGAAATAGTAAGGCATAATGAAAGTTCAACTTATACCCTTATCAAAAACTTTACAACGACTGCTCCTAATTATGCTTATTTTTCTGGAGGAACGTCTGGTACGGAGGCTTATGGAACGGCAGGAGTACATTTACCCGATGGCGCGACTGTTACAGCTTTAGATGTAACAGTGTATGATAATACCGCCGTAACTGCATCTGTTGCTTTATATAAAGTTACTGATGGTAGTGCAACCGAAATGGCTACTTGTGCTACGGCTGCTAATTCCACAAGCATACAATATCTTACCGATGCTGCTATTAATAATCCTATAATTGATAACAATGGTTTTAGTTACGCCTTAAGGTATGTAGGAGACCAAGGAGGTGCTACGAATTTGCGTTTTTACAAGGTTACTATTACTTATACCGTAACTCAAGCAGATTAGTTGCTTTAGTTTCTATAAAAAAACGGCTGCTAACTTCACATTAGCAGCCGTTTTGGTTTTTATCAATTATGATTCCCAATCAAATAATGCTTCGTTGAGTTGCTCAAGGGCTTGGTTGCGGAAGGCCGACGGAATCACGATAGAAATATTATGTTCGCTGCCACCAAACGAAACCATACGCACGGGCACGCCGTCAAGGGCTTTAAATACTTGACTGATGACCACTTGGTTAGAGCTTCCAATATTTCCCACAATACAAATAATGCTCAAATCTTGGTCGGTTTCCACCGTCCCGAAAGCCTGAAGTTCTTGCACAATGGCCGAAAGTTTGGACGCGTTGTCGATGGTAACCGATACGGCTACTTCCGACGTGGTAATTACGTCCACAGGCGTTTTGTAGCGTTCGAACACGGCAAATACTTTATTCAAAAATCCGTAGGCCAATAACATGCGGCTCGATTTGATTTTGATGGCCGTCAAGCCGTCTTTGGCCGCAATGGCTTTTACGGGTTTGTCGTAGTTGCTGGTGTTCAGAATCGTAGTGCCTTTGGCCTCGGGCTGCATGGTGTTGAGCAGGCGCACAGGAATACTAAATTTTTGCGCAGGCCAAACGCTGGACGGGTGCAGAATTTTTGCCCCGAAATAAGCCAGTTCCGCCGCCTCGTCAAAGGTAAGTTCGGCGATGGGGAAGGTGCGGCGCACGATGCGCGGGTCGTTGTTGTGCATTCCGTCGATGTCCGTCCAGATTTGCACTTCCGAACTACGCAACGCCGCCCCAATCAACGAAGCCGAATAATCACTACCACCACGTTTGAGGTTGTCTATTTCCCCGAAAGCATTGCGGCAAATGTAGCCTTGCGTAATATAAAGGCGGTGCTGGCCTGCTTTCTGGATTTCGTTGGCCAAATTTTCTTCGATAAAAGAAAGAATCGGTTCGTTGTCGCTGTCGATTTTCATAAACGAAAGGGCAGGCAATAGCACAGCGTCGCGGCCTTGCTCTTGCAAATAGGCATGGAACATACGCGTAGAAAGCAATTCGCCTTGCGCGAGCAAAATACGCTCTTCGGTGGCCGAGTAGTGGCCTTGTTGGATTACGCGGCGAATCGTGTTGAAATGTTCGTTGATGATGGTTTCGCCGTGTTGTTTGCCGTCGGCAGTGGTGTAAAGCATCGCGATAAAGTGCTGATAGTGCTTATACAACTCATCGGTTTTGTGGGTGGCGGCTTGTTTGTCTTGGTGTTCGAGGGCGTGGCCGATGGCAACTAAGGCGTTGGTCGTGCCAGAAAGTGCCGATAGAACAACTACAAGCGGTTCGGGTTGGTCAATGAGTTGGGCGATGCTGTGCATACGTTCGGGTTTGCCGACAGACGTACCACCAAATTTTAAAACTTTCATTGCGGATTTTGAAAAGGAATTGTGTTGTTGAGAAAATCTATTAAATAAAATATGTAAAGCGATAAAAGCAAAAAACCGATAACTCTTCGGGTGGAAGAACTATCGGTTTTTGTGATTGGCTGTTTAGGCGTTTTCTTGAATAGGTTAGATTTCAAGTTTTACGGAACGTTCTACGCTTTCTTCCAGAACAATAGAAGTTTCCGTGCGCTGAATGCCTTGCACCTTTTGTATCTTATCGTGCAAAACAGCGCGTAGGTGTTTAGTGTCCTTGCAAATTACCTTCGCAAAGATACCGTACATACCAGTAGTGTAGTGAATACTCACGATTTCGGGAATATTCGATAGCTGGCTGGCCACCTCATGATACATGGAGCTCTTTTCCAAGTAAATGCCCAAAAACGCGATAATATCGTAGCCAAGTTTGGAATGGTCTATTTTGAGCTGTGCGCCCGTAACAATACCCATTTCTTCCATTTTTTTCATGCGAACATGGACTGTCCCACCCGATACGTACACACGTTTTGCGATTTCCGTGTATGGCATATTCGCATCTTCCATCAACAATGACAGAATTTTGAGGTCTATATTATCAATTTCTAAATTTGGGTTCATAAAAATAAGGCTAAATTTTTATTTTATTAACACAGGTACAAATATATTATAAATAATCTAAATTTTAAGAAAAATGAATAAAAAATTTTTAATTTTCGGAAACACCCGCTACTTTTGTAACAGAAAGAACAAGGAAACGCTTTGCTTCTTTTACAGCTAAAGATACTGTAAGGTGATGAAATTGGCAGCCATGCCCTCCTGTCTCGGGGGTGAGGAGCTCGGAAAAAACCCGTAGCATAAACTATGGGCTAACCGCCTCGTGGAGGTTCGAGTCCTTCTCTTACAGCAAAATTTTTTTGGTTAATTTGGTGTATTAATAGGTAGTTTGAACAGTCAGGTTGAGTTTCGACCAGACTGTTTTTTTTTGTCCTATTTTCAACTAAATTTTAGCCTATTCTGCAACTAATCAAATATTTTTTTGGTTTACATAAAAATAAAATACTGAAAATCAGTGTTTTGGTGTTTTTGTTAAAAATATTTTTGAAATAAATGTTGCTACATATATTGTCTTTACATATATTTGCATCATCAAAAACATCGAAACTTAATTTATTCAAGGTTTTAAAAATTTAACAGTTAAAAAAAATGACAACAAAAAACATCGTGCTTAGCTTAGTGGCCGTAGTTGCCTCGCTAACATTCGCCTTCGCTGGTAAACCAACAACTTACAAAGCTGACGTTAAAAAAACTACGTTGGTATGGCTTGGTAAAAAAGTAACTGGTGAGCACACTGGTAACGTATCTTTGGCTTCTGGTTCTTTGCAAGTAGATGGCAAAGCAGTAACTGGTGGTTCTTTCGAAATCGACATGAACTCAATCACTTGTACTGACCTTACAGACGCTGACTACAACGCTAAATTGGTTGGCCACTTGAAAGCTGATGATTTCTTTGGTGTTGCTAAATTTGCTAAAGCATCTTTCGCTACAACAAGCGTTAAAGCTGTAAAAGGTAACGAGTACGAAGTAACTGGTAAATTGACTATCAAAGGCATTACGCAAGAAGTAAAATTCCCTGCTACTATCACTGTAAATGGCAATACTGCGACTGCTAAAGGTAAAATCACTGTAAACCGTACTAAATTTGACATCAAATATGGTTCTGGTAGCTTCTTCTCTGATTTGGGCGACAAAACTATCAGCGATGACTTCACTATCGACCTTAACTTGGTAGCTACTAAGTAATTAGTACAAAGCTTAAGTCATAAAAAAGAGCTGGACAACCAACGTTGTCCAGCTCTTTTTGTTTTCATCACGTTTGGTTTGGTGGTGTATGCAACTAGATGACTGCCAGATTTACTTGCGTTTATAAATATTCTTTGAGCCTTGGGAAGCTGGTTAGGCTTTACCTACACAATAATTAATCATCAACTGGCAAGTAATTTTTCAGCAAAATTTTCAGCTTTACTGAGTGCTTCTTTGATGTTTGCCACCACAAAGGTCGGAACACTAGGTTTTCGAATTAAGAAAATTCCTTGCAACATGGTACGTGAAACAATATTGGGAGCTACTAAAATCACTTCCGACAAACTTTCTTGCATCAGTTTCTCGTGCTCTTTAATAAAGTTTCCTCGTTTAATGCGCATTTCCGAGTTCATAAATTTGAGATTGGTCAGATCCATAATGACAATGACTTTGCGCTTTTCCTCAATGGCTTCTTGCATAAGCCTTTTTTGAGTAACTAAATACGTTTCGTATTCCTGAATAGGTGGAATAATAGGGTTGTTTCTGAAAATTAGAATAGGCAACCGTGTTTGGTCAATTTCTGCAAATTCCATAATCTTTTAAATTTTAGGTGATAAAAAATATCCATTTTAATAAGATTTGGTGTATGAGGTTGAAAGCAGAATAATGTATTGGCAATTGATAATTTAATAGGTGTTATACATAGAAGTAAACGTATGCAAGGTAGTTTTATTTTTTTAATTACAAAAGATATTTAAGTAGTATTTTTCAATTATTTTTTTAAATAAGTAGGGTGTTTAATACTACTTTTCTTTTATCGGCTAATCCAAATAGCCATAATTATTTTACATTTGTGATTCAAATTAGAATTTGCGTTTTTATTATTACATAACAATATGCTTGACTCCAAGACCATCAGACAACAGTTCCTTGATTTCTTTCAAGAAAAAGGACACCAAATCGTGCCATCTGCGCCGCTTGTGCTAAAAAATGACCCTACGCTTATGTTTACCAATTCGGGCATGGCGCAATTCAAAGACTATTTTTTGGGCAATAAAGTAGCTCCTTTCAAGCGCGTTGCCGACACACAAAAATGTTTGCGCGTGTCTGGTAAACACAACGATTTGGAGGAAGTTGGCCACGATACTTACCACCATACCATGTTCGAGATGTTGGGCAACTGGTCTTTTGGTGATTATTTCAAGAAAGAAGCCATCGAATGGTCGTGGGAATTGCTCACCGAAGTTTATAAATTGCCTAAAGACCGCCTGTATGCCACTGTGTTTGAGGGCGATGCAAAAGATAACATGCCTCAAGATTCGGAGGCGTTGGCACTTTGGAAACAATATTTACCCGACGATCATATTTTGTTCGGCAACAAAAAAGATAACTTCTGGGAAATGGGAGAAACAGGTCCTTGCGGTCCTTGCTCAGAAATTCATATCGACTTGCGCGACGCGTCAGAAATTGCCAAAATGCCAGGCCGCGACTTAGTGAACAACGACCACCCGCAAGTAGTCGAGATTTGGAACAACGTATTCATGCAATTCCAACGCATGGCCGACGGCAGCCTCCAACCGCTTCCAGACCGCCACGTGGACACGGGCATGGGTTTTGAACGTTTGTGTATGGCCATTCAGGGCAAACAATCCAACTACGACACGGATGTTTTTCAGCCAACTATTCAGTTTATTGCCGCCAAATCAGGTAAAAAATATGGCGAAAATCGCCAAACGGACGTTGCTATGCGCGTTTTGGCCGACCACATTCGCGCCATAGCCTTCACGGTAGCCGACGGACAATTGCCTTCCAACAACAAAGCGGGTTATGTGATTCGTCGCATTTTGCGCCGCGCCGTGCGTTACGGTTACACGTTTTTGGGCTTCAAAGAACCGTTTTTGCATACGCTTGTGCCCTTGTTGGCCGACCAGTTTAGCGGTGTTTTCCCTGAGCTAAAAGCGCAACAAGATTTTGTAGCAAAAGTAATTCAGGAAGAAGAAGCGGCGTTTTTGCGCACCTTGGAAGTGGGCTTGCGCAAGCTCGACGAAATCGTGAAAAGTGGCGTACAAACCATCGAAGGCAAAGTAGTTTTTGAATTGTACGATACGTTCGGTTTCCCGCTCGACCTTACTGCGCTGATTGCTCGCGAAAATGGTTTGGTGATAGATGAGGTTGGTTTTCAGGCAGAAATGGCCGCACAAAAGGCGCGTTCTCGCAATGCAGCCACTACCGAAGCTGGCGACTGGGTTATTTTGCTCGAAGACGAAGAAAGCGAATTTGTAGGCTACGATTATATGCAAACCAACGCCCGCGTAATCAAATACCGCGCCGTTACGACTAAAAATAAAAAGCAATTCCAAATCGTATTGGACCGCACGCCGTTTTATGGCGAAAGTGGCGGACAGGTTGGCGATTCGGGCACGTTGGCCGTAGTGTTGGCCGATGGTTCGGTGAAAAATATCCGCATTTCGGACACCAAAAAAGAAAACGATTTGATTGTACATTTGTCGGAAGATGCCGCCGTAGAATCGGTATTTTCTGCTGATTATCAATCAATAACAGCCACTATCAACCAGGCAGCACGTTTGCAAACAGCTTGCAATCACTCGGCAACGCACTTGTTACACGCAGCCATGAAAGAAGTGTTGGGCAGCCACGTAAACCAAAAAGGTTCGTTGGTGAATCCTGAAGTTTTGCGTTTCGACTTTTCACATTTTGCCAAAGTTACGGACGAGGAATTGGCCAAAATTGAAGCGATTGTCAATACGCGTATTCGCGAAAATATTGCCCTCAACGAACGCCGTAATGTGCCAATCGAAGAGGCTAAAAATATGGGCGCAATGGCTCTTTTTGGTGAAAAATATGGCGATTTTGTACGTGTAATTACCTTCAATCCAGCGTTTTCGGTGGAATTGTGTGGCGGTACGCACGTGGCGGCTACTGGCCAAATCGGTTTGTGCAAAATCACGGCGGAAAGCTCAGTGGCGGCTGGTGTTCGTCGTATTGAGGCCGTGACGGGTGTTGCGGCGGAGGCTTTGGTTTCGGCACAATTCAATTTGTTGCAAGAACTAAAAGACACGCTCAAAGCCACAGACTTGCGCAAGAGCGTAAGCGATTTGTTGGAAGAAAAAACAAAACTTACCAAGCAGTTGGAAGCGTTGCAAAACGAGAAAACACAGCAAATCAAACAAGAGATTTTGGCTAAAATCGAAAATAAAAACGGCGTGAATTTCGCAGCCGAAAAAGTAGCTTTGCCGACGGCAGATGCCATGCGCCAATTGGCTTTTGAGGTTCGCCAAAAAGTAGAAAACTTGTTCCTTGTGTTGGCGGCAGAAGTGGACGGCAAACCACAAATTGCCGTGATTTTGTCGGATAACTTGGTGGCTGACAAAGGTTTGGATGCTTCTAAAATCGTGCGCGAATTGGCCAAAAACATTCAAGGCGGCGGCGGCGGACAAGCGTTTTTCGCGACGGCTGGCGGTAAAAATACGGCTGGTTTGGCGGCGGTAGTTACGCAAGCGGCTACGTTGGTTTAGTTTTCGTTTTCATTTAGAATAAAATTTTAACCCAAAATAAAACGCCTTTCTTCGGCTGGCTTGCAGCATCGGAGGAAGGCGTTTTGGTATTGTTTTATGCAAGAAACAACCCGTATTGCATTGCCTGCTGATTGGCCTCAGGCCGCACACAAATTACCTGAAAATCAGTTTTTTGATTTGCTCCGCCAGCCTGTTTTTTTTCAGAAAATAAAAGATTTGCTCAACGCGTATTATTACACCGAAAAAGGACAAACGGATACTTTCACGTTGGAGCAAGGCAGTTTGCAGTGGCAGAATGCAGAAAGCGGTTCGTTGGTGGTGCGCTATGGCATTCATTATTTTTTGGCGTGCCAAGCCTCCGAATACACGCAACCCGAAACCATGTGCCTGACTTTCAGGATAGAGCCGCCGCAAATGCAGCTTTGGGGTTACGATGTGCCAGAGCGCGACGATGAGTTATAAAAGTGTGTTTGCTGCAAAATAAAAAAAGCCGCTGCTTGTGTAGAGCAACGGCTTTTTTATGGGCAAAAAATAGGCTTATCGAATCACCGAAATTTTGCGAACCACGACGTTATTGGCTGTTTGTAGTCGTAGTTGGTAAACGCCTGCGGCAAGGTCTGCAACTTTAATACTTACCGAGTTTTGGGCGTTTCCTTTTGCTACCACTTTGCCCGCTGCATCGTACATCAAATAGTTAAACGCTTGATTTTCTTCTGTTTTGATGTTAATGACTTCCGTTGCAGGCACTGGCCAAATGCTAATTTGCGCGGCGATGGCTGGGTTTACGCCAATGTTGGAGTCTGTCGTAAAACTAAAAACACTGCTGTACTCAGATATTGTATTTCCGTTTTTGCTGCGCACACGCCAGAAGTAAGTGGTTGCATTGTCAAGCCCAGTGATGCTTGCTTGTGAAGCAGCTACGGTTCCTGTGATGGCGGCAGTAAAGTTGCTGTTGTTGCTGTATTGGTACTCGTATTCTGCGGCACCTGTTACATCCGACCAATCAAAAATAAGGTTAGTCGTTTGATTTACAGCGTTATTAGCAGGCGAAATGAGTGTTGGAGCCGAAAGCGGCGTAAGTGTTGTAAAACTAAATACCTCACTGAAAGGTGAAATATTGCTACCGTTTTTGCTGCGCACACGCCAGAAGTAAGTGGTTGCATTGTCAAGCCCAGTGATGCTTGCTTGTGAGGCGGTAACCGTTCCCGTGATGGCGGCAGTAAAGTTGCTATTGGTGCTGTATTGGTACTCGTATTCTGCTGCCCCTGTTACATCTGCCCAATCGAAAGTTAGGTTAGTCGTTTGATTTACAGCGTTGTTGGCAGGAGAAATAAGCGTTGGGGCAGCCAATGGCGTAAGTGTTGTAAAACTAAATACCTCACTGAAAGGTGAAATATTGCTACCGTTTTTGCTGCGCACACGCCAGAAGTAAGTGGTTGCATTGTCAAGCCCAGTGATGCTTGCTTGTGAGGCGGTAACCGTTCCCGTGATGGCGGCAGTAAAGTTGCTGTTGTTGCTGTATTGGTACTCGTATTCTGCGGCACCTGTTACGTCCGACCAATCAAAAGTAAGATTAGTCAATTGATTTACAGCGTTGTTGGCAGGAGAAATAAGCGTTGGGGCAGCCAATGGCGTAAGTGTTGTAAAACTAAATACCTCACTGAAAGGTGAAATATTGCTACCGTTTTTGCTGCGCACACGCCAGAAGTAAGTGGTC